>NZ_BAAHAP010000105.1:0-16909 GCF_054777495.1 Echinicola sediminis
GTATTCACCTTTACCCAAACTTAATAATATAGTTACCTGTATTATTAAAGGCTAAATGGATCTAATGTACTTAATCAGTTCAAATCTTTAATCAAAAGAACAATTACCAGCCAGTTTTTATTTTTAGGAACCAAAAACATTACCTCTATTTATACAATTCGTATAAAGTAACTGATCAGTTAATTATCAAATACAGCTGCTATCTCATCCAGGGAAACTCCAAAAACCTCCCGTGAAACAGCATTTAGCTGCTCCTTGTCCCCTACCAAATGGAAGGTATATTGAATATGGGTCAAGGATTCCTTGGGTGCCAATGCGGCCCCGGGGGAAGAGGTTTCCAATTCATAAAATGGCCCCAAAGGCTTGCCTCCATCAACCGCCCCATCATTGTAGGAATTGACCACATCACCTTCATAAGGGGCATCCTGGATTTCCCACTTGGAGTTCACATAATCAACTGCCCCTTCTGGCTTATTGTACTTTACAATCGTAAGCACCGCATTTTCAGCATCATAACTACCCAAGACGTCTTTCGCACTTTCTGGAGAAAGGCCGATCTTACTTCTGTATTCCCCGTCTGCTTTGAAATAGATCCTGTTTTCATTTGTCACCAGACGATCATCGGAGAGGCTTCCAAACGATTCATATATGTTTACGGGTTCCTCTCCCGTCTGAACATAGGGAATCACCACTGTGGTAGTAGGGGAATGCTTGAACATGCCCAACATCCATATGGACAGCAGACCGGACTTTTTCTCCCAGGCCTTATCCCCCACGTTGGTCAATTTATTTTCGGTTTTGTAAGCCACCGCATCCAAGCCTTCAAGGCTAGCAACTCCCAATAACGATAAGGCCTCCTTATCAGAAAGCACCTGCACCATCCGGTCTATTTTCATATCAAAGGTAAATCCCTGATAGTTGGTCAGGGAGGCGGACTTGGAAAAGGAAACCGTCTTTTCGGACTGCTCCAAAACATCAAAAGGCTCAAGGTCAAGCAAGCGGGGCGTCTTCCATTGATCAAAGGTAAAATCGGCTCCCTTTTCAAAAAAGATGGAATACTGTCCCCCTTCGGGTCCTAACCAAAACCTTTCTTCCCCTCCGTATACATTGATCTGAGGGTTGATTTCACCGGACTGATAATGGGGCCTATTGATCCAACCATAACTATCACCTCCCCAGCCCTTTGCTGAGCTGGTCATCACCCGCCCTTGCAGTCTGGGAGCCACAGCCACCATTCCATTTCCTGATTGGAGCACGACAAGGTCTTTTTCGTATTCTTTTAAAAAATCTACGTCCTCCTTAAAAGGCCCCTGTTGTTCCATGGTTTCTTCCTGTAGGGTGTTTTCTTCTGTTTTATTACCTGGTTTACAGCTTAGCATGGCTAACAGACCCAGCGCCATTATGCTTTTTGAAGAGGTATAGTATTCAGTTTTCATTGCTTATTATTTGTTATATTTTTCAAATTAAAAATGAAATATGTGTATTCGCTTTTCTGCACGTGGCCAATTAAATATAGGTTTTGGCTTATTTTTGAGATTTCCTACTTTTTCCATTGATGAAAAAGTAGGCAAAAAATCTAGGCCAGTGGAGCATTCTTCAAATTGAGCTGATCATCGTTTCGATCAGGACAGTTTTACTCAATTTGATTTTGGACCACTAGCTCTGGGCTAAAAATGAGTGGATCTCGCTGTTCCACAACACGAGCTAACTCATTTTCTTAACGCCCTCCGCCACTGCTCCAAAACCGAATGCTCCAAAGGCCAGATTCCGTTTATTATTTTGGACTTCCCTTACTACCTGCACTCTTACGAATACACATAAAATGAAATCAGTTTTTACGCTATAAAACTGATTCCACAATAAATACATCATTTGTTAGCTATTATTTCCTTTGATGTTTATTTGTTCTAGCGCTAACCTCGTAAAAGAAATCTGTCGCATATTCCGGATCACCCCTACTTTTTCATATTTTGGAAATGCTAAAACCTGTCAGGTTTTATTCATTTCTAAACAGGACAAAGCAGGCTTAGAATTCAACAATTGAGGACAGCTGCTGTCCTTCTCTCAGGGAAATCCCCCCCAGATTCCAGGTATATCTCCCCTGAGCATCGGTCTTACCTTTCACCTTCAACCTTTTGCCATCCACTTTCAACACGGCTGATTTGGCTCTTTTCCCTTCAGGAAGTTGAAAGGCAAAATCAGTAAGGTCCAACTTGCCAAAAGCCATTTCAAGGCTATTCTCCTGTTGCTGCTTTTCTCTTTTTTGTACGAAGCTTCCCCAGCCTTCTGCTGCGGTAAAGGCCGCCTTAAAATCATCCTGTTGCCAACGGGGGTTGAATGCCAAATATCCTTTAGGTCCATGGTACTCAAAACCACAGGCTGCGGTATAAACGCCATAACTTGCCATGGCCCTGGCGTAGTGGTCACTGCATTCAATTTCATTGTAAGGGTTCCTCATGGAAGGGTGATACCTGTCGTGGATGGCTTTGGTGATGGCCAGTCCTTTCTCCAACAAATCCTTCCCTTCCCAAACCATGTGACTGGCTGCCTGGTATTCAAATCCGGTCATACATTCATTAAAATACCCGTACTGCCAGTGTTTTTCCCAGTCACTTTTTCTTCCACCATTTGGCCAGGTACACATGATCAAACCTGCATCTCCTTCCAGTGCGTAAGGTCTTCCTGCCAAATTGGGCGGTAATTTGGACCGGTGTGCCCCCATATTGGTCATGAAATTATGCTTCCATAAGGAGTCAAGGGCTTTTTTATTCAGTTCTTCGCTGAATATACGGCCCAAGCCTACCTGAAATGCCCAGCCTTGGCCAAAAACTTGATCAATATAGCAGCCGGTACCGATTCCTATAGCTCCGGAATGATTGGGATCCTCCTTTTGTACAAAATAGCCGTATTCCTCGTTAAATAGCCCTTCTATATTTTTCTTGCCTTTCTCCAGAATAGTGCTGCACTCTTTTTCAAAGGCATCATCGTCCATTTCTTTGGCCATCTCTAGCCCGCAGGCCAAAGCGGAAAGGTAAAGGGAAGTGATGACCGGAATATTGCCGTACCACTCCGCATCCAGGGTATTGTGCTGCTCTCCATAAATCATCCCATTAGCCTCACCATCTTCCTTGTCCATATCTATCAGGTACTTAAGGCTGAGTTTAATATTGTCCCAATTATTTTTCAAAAAGGTATGGTCACGGCTGGTCTGGTGATCCCTATAGGCCCGCATGACGATACCTGCCTGCCCGTCCGCAGCATCCCTATTGGCCAATCCGGCCCTGAAGTCTATCTTCCCTGACTCTTTGTCCATTACCTTGAAATCAGTTTGTTCACGAAGATTTCGCTCGATTTCAGGGAAAATACGCCCCATGGCCTGTTCATAATGCCAAACATGGGTACAAGTCCCCGGACAACAGCCAACGCCTTCCCATGCCCAAAAACGGCCGTCTTCTAACCTATAACTGGTTTCTGTCGCCAATATGGAGGTATTGATAAAAGTTCTGTTGAGGAACCAATGGGGCAAAGTGGCGTTCTCATAATAGGTCTTTACCCATAACAAAGTCTTTGACTCCAGCTCTTCATAGCGGGAAGACAGGTCCAAAGCCACCTCAGAGGCATCCTTAAACTGGGATGAATAATACCTTCCTTTGAACTCATAACTGAAATCCCTTCCTTCTTGAGGATATAAATTGGGAAAATACCAGCTGATGATAAATTCCAGGGACTTTTCCTCCCCCGGCTCCAGGTGGATTTCCTGGGATAGGCTGCTGACAGGCCTGTCCCCCAGATCACTGATAAGCTCTTTACCAGAAGTTCCCTTTACGTCTTCCTGCTGCTGTCCATCCAAGCTAAACCTGGTGTTTTCATCGGCATTCCGAAGAAGTAAAGCCATACTTCCATGATCAGGCTGGTTTTTCACCTCAAAGGAAGGGGAATTGGTTTTGGCCATTGAAGGGGGTGCATCCATCACTACTGCCGTTTCCTTCCCTGTGGTTATCAATCGGTTCCTGAGTTTGATATCCAGAGCATCTCCCGACTCCAAATGTACTGCATTTTCCAACCAGCCGGTGAGGGTGCAGCTGAGACTGTTCTTGCCCGTGTTTTTGAGGGTGTATTTAGCCACGGTGGCGGGATAGCTGGAAGCATCCCAATCCAAAGGGATAAAGGGTGAAAAGGACAATAGGCTCACTTCCACTGGAAACTGATCTTCCTTGTAGTTGACCTTAGCTATCGGGTACTGTCCTTTGAAAGTAATGTCTGAAAAGCCATTCTTATCCAAGGTTTTGGTCTGATCCCCTACCTGGATTTTGAAACCTTGTCGTACCGGTGATTTTTGCTGTAAGGGGGAAACAAACATCGTTCCGTTGCGGGGAGTAAGTTTCTTCCCATCAAAACGCACCGTTTTTTCCGTCACCCCATTGTGTTGTTTATTGAAAATGTGCCATAACCACAATTTGCCATCACCGCCTACATAAACCTGTCCGGCGGTGATTCCCCCTACCGGCATTCCTATATAGCTCAGCTCTTTGCCGGAGTACACCTCTTCTTTCCCGCGCTCGTAAAGTGACTTTATCCATGCAGGATCCAACTTTTTATCCGCTGGGTTTTCCCATTGAACCTTTGCCTCCGACTTTGCCCGGACAGGGGAAGGGAAGCCGGTGGCCAAACCACCCGCCACCAGGCCCATACTTCTAATAAAATCTCTTCTGTCAAAGGGGACGGGTTTTGGTTTTTTGTTATAACCCGGTTCGTTATGATGCTTTTTGTCCATGTATTTGATACCTTCTTTTTTATAAATGTAAATCAGCTTTAGTTTTAAGTTGAAGCTGGTTTGTTGCTATCGGGTATTTTCTTTAGTTCTTTCCCTAACCGAAGCGGGAAAGGGAATAAGGTTCTTTTGCTTGATGATGTCCTATTGATTCTCCTGAATTCTGTAGGTCGGTTCAGGCCTTCCCGGCTTTAGGTGTTTAAGTGTTTTCTTTTCAAACTGCAGGCCTTGTTCGGCACTGACACTGATGACATCCTCCATGATCTCGTTCAACAACTCCGGCGCCACTTCAGCACGGATATTGATGACCAGGCTGGCTGAGGCGGAACTAAAAGGATGGCCTTTGATACTCAGCTCCCGGTTGGTGCCCACCAAGTTGGCATACAGTTCAGAAAAGCCGCTTTTCAAAAAGGACTTCAAATGACCGATAATTATTCCTTCTGCTTGAAATACTCCCTGTAGAAGCTGAAGGATACCCACATTGAATTCCGCCCAAGGTACTAGGCCTCCATTACTTCGGTAAACCAAAAATTCAGCATTATACCAGCCCATACGGGCCTCTCCCTCGGCGTAAATATCATAATCAACCTGGGCGATTCGGGTTCCTATACGTTCATCTTCGAAAAGATCTTTTAGCCATTCCTCCATTCCCTGTCCACTTTGGGCGGAAATCCAATGCACAGGAAATTCCGGGAATTTTTCCTTGACCATACCGCTAAGTTCGGCCCTGTCTTTTTCCACCAACAGATCGGTTTTATTGAAAACCAAATAATCCGCTTCTTCCAATTGCTTGAGGTAAATATACCCTGATCCTTCCTTTAGCCCCTCTTCAGAGGTCAACTGCTCCTGAAACCGCAGGGGATCTATCAGCACCGTTAAAGGCACCAGTTCAAAGTCCTGATAATGGTAGGCTTTTATGGGCTGTACCAGGGTAGCAGAAAGGTCCGTGCAGCTACCGACGGGTTCGGCTATAATGGTATCACAGCCCGCATCACGCAGGTAAAGTGCCGCGTCCATCAGGCCATCGAAGTTACAGCAAAAGCAACTGCCAGCGATCTCCTTTACCGCAAAACCGTCGTTGGAAAGCACCAATGTATCCACCAAGCCTTCGGCCTGGTCATTGGTGATTAAACCTACGGTTCTTCCTTGTTGTTGAAGCATTGCCGCCGCTGTTTTGAGCAGAGTGGTTTTCCCTGCCCCCAAAAAGCCCCCTATGATGATTAATTTTGTTTTTTCCATTTAACTTCTCAAATGTATTTCCAAGCTATCTCCCGCTTTTAGTTCGAATTCAGGCCAGGAGAATAGATAGCTGTTCCCATTATTTATTGTGCTTATCGTTAAATCCTTACCGTTTAATTTAACCATTGCTTTCGCATTTTCCATCCCGCTAAGCTCCATTTGTGAAAGCCTCAATGTTCCGTATTTAAGACTCAACTGGTTGGTTTGCTTCCCGGATTCCCTTTGTTGACTGAAGGTTCCCCAGCCTTCTGCGGTGGTAAAGGGAGCTTTAAAATCTTCAGGTGATAATTGCGGATTGAAAGCAATATGCCCTTTGGGACCATGATAGTCAAAACCACATACAGCCAAGAATACCGCATAGCTGGCCATAGATCTGCTATAGTGGTCGCTGCACTCTATTTCATTATAGGGGTTTCTCTTCTGGGCATGGTAGCGGTCGTGTACTACTTTGGCAGTGGCCAAGCCTTTCTCCAAAAGCCCTTCCCAAACCATGTGAGCGGCCACTTGATATTCAAATCCATTCATTGCCTCATCAAAATACCCCCCTGGTCCGGTCCACACTTTGGAGTTCAAAGGGCGGTTTTCCATGCCCGGTACTGCTTTTTCGTCCCCGCCTTTTGGCCAGGTACACATGATTGTTGCGGCCTCTCCTTCGGCAGCATAGATACGGGGTCCTCGGATGGTAGTATGCTGCTTTTGATAAGCGTACGCATCGGGCGCAAAGTTGTATTTCCAAATGGACTCCAATGCTGACTTCGTTTCCTTGGCAGGGACTACTCGCTCAGATAAGCCGATCTGGTGCGCAAAGCTTTGCCCCAGCACCTGATCGATATGGCAGCCATCGTTGGTATTGATCGCCTGGGGATGATTTTTATAATCTGGCTTATGGATAAAATATTCTCCGTTAAAAAGCTCATTCACTATTTTCCTTCTTCCCTGTTGAATGAGATCGTCGCAGTCTTTGACAAAGCTTTTATCCCCCATTTCTTCTGCCATTTCTTTGCCTGCCATAAGGGCCCCCAGGTACAGCGAACTTATCCAGCCCATAGGGCCGTACCAAGCGGCATCCAGCGTATTTTGTTGACGCCCCTCTAAAATTCCGTCCTTGTCCTTATCCTCATGGATCAAGAAGTTGATGGACTTCTTGACCTTTTCATAGTTGGATTTCAGGAACCTATTGTCCGGGGAGGTTTTGTGTTCACGGTATACCCGCATGACCGTTCCAGCAAAGCCATCGTGTGCCTCTTCCAAACCGTGGCCTCCGGCCGTTTCATCACGGTGGCCCATAACGCCGGTTTGTTCATTATAGCTATAGCCCAGATCGGTAAGCTCCCTCAAGGTCCTTTCAAGCTCTGGAAAAATCCGGGCAGAACCTTGGGCATATTGCCAAACGTGTTGACAGGTACCCGGACAACATTCTACCCCTTCCCAACCCCATATACGGCCATTGTCAAACCAGTTGAGGGTATTGGTGGCCAGACAGTCAATGGGTATAAAACTTCTATCCAATAGCCAGCCGGGCAGCGTGGAATCGTAATAGGTTTTGTTCCAACGCTTTGTGGTTCCTGCTAAGTATTCAAAATCATCTGCCACATAATCGGCCACCTGCAGTGCTGATTTGAACCAATTATGATAGTGACGCTTCAGGTAGTTGATCCCCTGTAAAGCAAGTAATTGCCCACTCTCTTCTTCCTGTTGGTTCAAATGGGGGAAAAACCAGCTCAACACAAAGGTGACTTCTTTTTCCTCCCCGGGATTGAGGGTAAAGGATTCGCCGATTGCCCCTAAAGATGGTTTATCGAAACCAAAGGTTTCAGTAGAACCATGCTCCATAGCAGATAGGGCATCAAGGATTCTATCGGCGCCTAGGTCTCCTGACAGGTTGAGCGCTGATCTCGAATTACTGGAAGGGTGCAGTAAGGACCATGCCATGGAACCATACCCATGCTGACCTTCCAGACTATTGTCCACTATTTTTTTATCGGTAAACACAAAGTGGTCTGCGGTAATATGCCCCCAGCTACCTTTGTGCTGGTCCACTATCTGCAGCTGCGCTTTTTTTCCCAAGAATTCCTGTACATCAAAAAAAACGGTACTCATGGTATTGCTGTTACGGCCAGATTCAGAACGGACCACCTTACCATTTATCAGTAAATTTACGGCGGTGCTTCCCTTGTGGGCTCCTCCAGATAGCTTAAACGTGATGTATTTATGGCTGATTTCAAAAGTTTTACTGGTCAGTGATCCGGTTAAACTGTCGGGGTTCGCTATTTCTTCCCGCGCATTGTACCCATTGATAAAATAGTCGCCCTCATAGCCATTGAGCGCTTGGTCAGCGGACAGGTTTTTCTTTTGATAAGGCCTGTCCCCGAAGGCGGCTCCTTCTACCTTCCAATTGGCATAACTACCACTTTCAAAATCCTCGAATACCACATCTGCGGGAAGCTCCTCATTTGGGCTTGGTTTTATGGTGTTCACGGTGGAATGAATGGTCGCCCGATTTTTCGCTACACTCAGGGTGTTTCTGCGCACACCCAGGTTATTGTCCTTGTTAAAGGGACAAACGGCATTTTCAAGCCAACCGGCAAGTTCCACCTTGGCTGCTTCTTTAGAGGTGTTCTTTACCTTATACTTTAATATCGTTACGGGCAGGGAAGATTTTTCCAGGTCAAGCGGAATAAAAGGCGAAAAGGCCTCCAAATCTACGTTAACCGAAAACTTTTCATCCCTGTAGGCTACTTTTCCAATGGGATATTCTCCCCTGAAAGTAATGTCTTGGAAGCCTTTTGCATCCAATGTTTTGGTTTGGGTTTTACCCTTACTGCTTACCCTTATGGCTGTCCCTTGGTTTACCGGTCGGTTTTCCCTTCCAAATACTTTTTCCGGGTAATAGTAGTGACTTCCCAAAGTCATCGCATCATATCTGTTTCCGTGGTCTTTTTCACGGCTATATTCCATTTTGAAAATGTGCCATAGCCAAAGACGGCCATCACCGCCTAAGTACAACTGACCACAGGCAATCCCGCCCACGGGCATCCCGATGTATTTTAATTCGTCTTTTTGGGCTGTAAAAACTTCAGCTTGGCCTTTCTCATAGAGGGATTTTATCCAAGCCTTTGAAAGCTTCTTATCCTCCGGTACAAGATGGCCTTTTTCATCGTAGAAAAATGGTCCGGCGAAAATCGGCATTGAAGAGGAAAGGCCGAGTGCCGAAACACCCAGTACGCCTTTCTTTATAAAATCTCTTCTGGAATCACTTGATATGCGCTTCTTTTTGTTCATTAGAATGATCTATTTTTAAAACTTAGTATGCTATACTACAAGCCAATGTATCACCTTCCCTCAGCAAGCTCCTGTCAAATGTCAACTCCTGATGGCCGCTTACTTCATGGGTTTGGACGGCCACTATTTTACCGTTGAGACTTAGCTGAACATCTTTGGGTTTTTCCCCTGATGGCAAAACTACCCGCCATCTACTTAGCTCCAACTGTCCATGTTTTAGTATTAGGGTGTTCTTTTGCCTCCCGGACTCCCTTTTTTGACTGAAGGTTCCCCAGCCTTCTGCTGCGGTAAAAGGTGCTTTAAAATCTTCCGGGGTCATTTGGGGATTGAAGGCGATGTATCCCTTGGGACCATGGTAATCAAAGCCGCATACCGCCAGCAGCATTCCGTAGCTGGCCATGGAGCGGCTATAATGGTCACTGCACTCGATTTCGTTGTACGGGTTGCGTTTATTGGCGTGATAACGGTCATGGATGGCCCTGGCGGTTGCCAAGCCTATTTCAAGAAGTCCCTCCCATACCATATGCACGGCCACCTGGTATTCAAAACCGTTCATGCACTCATCAAAATAGATCCCAGGACCACTCCAATAATTGGGGTTTTCCTCTCTCTCCTCCATACCTGGAACGGCTTTTTCAGCCCCGCCTTTTGGCCAGGTACACATCAAGGTTCCTGCTTCTCCAGCGGCAGCATATATACGGGGGCCCTTGATATACTTATGGGCCTTTTGGTAGGCAAAAGCATCCGGGGCAAAATTGTACTTCCATATCGCCTCCAGGGCACTTTTGCTTTCTTTTTCCGGCACCACTCTTTCCGGAATACCCAGCTGGGAAGAGAAACTCTGTCCCAATACCTGATCGATATGGCAGCCATCGTTGGAATTAATGGCTTCGGGATGGTTTTCGAAATCGTGTTGATGGATAAAATACTCCCCATTGAATACTTCTTTCACGATATTCTTCCGGCCCTTTACCAGTAGGGCATTGCATTCATCCGCAAAAGCCGTGTCACCCATCTCAAGGGCCATGTGCTTTCCTGCCGCCAAAGCCCCCAAATACAATGAACTGATCCAGCCCATTGGCCCGAACCATTCAGCATCCAATGTATTGGTCTGTTCCCCTTCCAACAGGCCATCTCTGTCTTTGTCCTCATTGATGATAAACTCGACAGACTTTTTGATTTTATCATAATGCCTCTCCAAAAACGACGGGTCTTTGGACAGCTTGTGCTCCCGGTACATGCGCATAACAGTCCCACAATGGCCGTCATGGGCCACTCTTCGGGAATTTTCAGCCCTCATGGCATAACCTCCACTTTCTTCGAGATAACCTATTGCTGGAACCAAATCAGTTGCTTCCCGCAGGTTGCGCTCAGCTTCCGGGAAAATTCTTGCCATTCCCTGGGCATATTGCCACACGTGGGTACAAGTACCCGGGCAACATTCTACGCCTTCCCAGCCCCAAATCCTGCCATTGTCAAATCGCTGCAGTGTGGCGGTGGCCATGGCATTGATCGAAATAAAACTACGGTCCAGCAACCAGTAGGGAAGACTGGAATCATAATAGGTACTGTTCCACAAACGGGTACCTCCAGCAAGCTCCTCAAAATCTTCAGCGATGTATTTTGCCACTTCAGCAGCCGAATCAAAACGGCTGGCATAATACAGCTTGGCCTCTTCGATCCCCTTCATGGCCCTTAAATCCCTTCTTCCTTCCGGCTGCTTATTTAAATAAGGGAAATACCAGGTCAACAAAAAGGTAATCTCTTTTTCCTCCCCTGGTTTCAACTTCACGGTATCTCCAAGCGCATTAATTTGGGTCTCATTAAACCCACTTTCAATTTTCTTCCTTGTTTCTCCACTTTCCAGCTTTTCAAATACCGCGGGCATTCCTGCAGCAGGATCAATTCCAAAAGCCTTTTTGTATCTTTTCCCAGGGGCAAGTAAGCTCCATGCCATGGAACCATAGCCCTCCTGGGCGGCAAGCTGCTCAGGCCCTTCCACCGTACTGTGCAGGGTAACCTGATCCGGTGTTGCCGAAATTTCCGTTACCCTCAGTCCTTTTTGACTTTTGTCAGCATAGGGACAAACAGCATTTTCCAGCCAGCCGGCCAAGCTGACTTTCACCTTTTTATCCGAGGTGTTTTTTACTTTATAGGAAAGGATGGTCGCTGGATTCGAAGATTTATCCAGTTCCCCTGGGATAAAAGGAGAAAATGCTTCCAAATGTACTTCTACCGGAAAATCTGTTGACCGGTAGTTGACTTTCGAAATAGGGTATTCCCCTCTAAAACTGATCGCATCAAAGCCCTTGGAATTTAAGCTTTTGATGGTTTCTTTTCCTTCATGGCTTACCTTTATCGCCATTCCCTGCGTTACGGGGCGGTCTTCTCTCAAAAAGGCACTCTCGGGATGCACATAATGCCCACCTTGCTCCATGTCGGTCATCATCTCGCTATTGGGCCTTCGGTTATATTTGGTACGGAAAATATGCCATAGCCATAGATTTCCCTCCCCCCCAATGTACAGTTGACCACAACCGATTCCTCCTACGGGCATACCGATATACCTTAACTGTTTTTTTTCTGCGGTAAAAACCTCAGGTAGACCTCTGTTATAAAGAGATTTCACCCAGTTGGCGGAGAGCTTTTTGTCTGCAGGAATCAGGTGGCCTTCCCCATCATAGGAAAAAGGCCCCGCAAAAGCAGGCATGCCTGATAGTCCCAAAGCGGACATCCCTAAAATACCTTTTTTTATAAAGTCCCTTCTGGGTAAATGCTTTTCCTCCCGCTGATCAACATCAACGTTTGACTCTTTATTAGAAAGGGATGTTAATTTTCTTTTCATGTTCATCAATCTTATTTTTGGACAAATGCGCTGCGCTTTTATACTTTTCTCAATGATTGCACTGGACGCCGCCCAAAAGGATAAGAATATGCAATACCAGCAGTTGATGGAAGTTTTTTATCAAAGCTTCTTTGCATCAGTTAAGGTAGATTTAAACCACTTATCGTCCTTGAAATAAGGGAGCCTATTTGTCCCAAACATAGCTTTGGGACATCCCAAGAACCATTTTACGGCATTTGCATAGCTTTTATTTTGTGTCATCCTTATGGCAAAAATGAAAAAGTAGTTGTAAATCCAGGCTTATCGCATCCGGCCAGTCAGTAATAAATAGGCAGTGCCGGACAAGCCCGGCACTGCTGATATGAATGAATTAATTAATAGTTGGGATTCTGGCTGATCTTGGAATTCCGGTCAATGACATCCTGAGGAACCGGCCAGAGGTAGTTTTTAGTGGGATCGAACTTTATCGGTTCCGCCACTACCTTTTCCACAGTCCAATCACCCAGTTTTTGGTTATAGTCTTCCGCTGTCAGATTAATACCATAAAGTACATTACCAGCGGGGTTCATTGCATTTTCTGCTTCTTTCCATCTGAGCAAATCATAGTACCTTTTCTCCTCATTTACCAATTCTACCCTTCTTTCGTGCCGGATCAAGTCCCTCATGGCAGTTTGGTTACCCAATAAGGCGTCCACAGGAGGAAGTCCAGCCCTTTCCCTGATCGGGTTGATAGCCTCTACGATCCGCGCATCACTTGGGTCAATTTCGTTCAAGGCCTCTGCCAGGAACAAAAGGGTTTCCCCATAGCGATAGATGATCCAGTTTTGATACCCATAACCTTGGTAAGTATCCATTTCCACGTATTTGACGCCCCAATATCCGGAACGTCCTCCACCTCCTTCGCCCCCAATGGCTTCAAGATTGCCATAGCTTGGATGCGACTGAAATGGTGAAAAGCTTCCATCTTGCCTCAACACAGGTTCACCGGGAAGCAAAAACCATGAAGTCAAGCGCTTGTCCCTGTTCTCCCAAGGATTTTGCACATCGTACAAGGGCGACTCGTAGATGGACTTGCCATCAACACATTCATAAGTATCCACCAAATTCCTCGGAGCGCTGAATCCAGCCCAGCCACCACCTCGCAGACTTACGCCGCCGGGGGTCCCCAGAAGGTTGATCATATGGGTAATTTCATCCTTGACATATTGCCTGGCAAGAATGGTTTCACTGTCCGTGTTATTGGTTTCGCTGTGGAAAAGATTGACGATGTCCGGGTGCAACCCATAATTGCCCCCATCTATGATTTCCTGACAGGCATCCACGGCCATGTCCCAAAGTTGGTCTTCAGCAAGGGTCGAAACAGCTTTCCCATGAAATTTACTCCAGCTAGCAGCCCATATCGCCACATCAGCTTTGAGCATTAAAGCAGCATCTTTAAAAATCCTTCCGGACTTATCCTGCCCTTCAGGAAGATTTTCCAATGCCTTGTCGATGTTTTCAAAGATGTAATCCACTACCTCAATTTGCGGGCTTCTCTCCAATGCCTCACTTTCCTCAATCGAAATTACATTTTCTTTGATCAAGGGCAGGTCGCCCCAAAGTCTGGTCATCCGGTAATACTTCATGGCCAAAATAAAGCGCGCTTCGCCCTTCATTCTTTTCAATTCATCCTCAGATCCGGAGCTGACTTTTTCTATGTTCTGTAAAAAATAGATCAACTGCCGGACATGATCATAGCGCCATTCTGACCAGCCATAACCTGCCTGCAGGTGTCCAGTGGTAGCCGCCAAGCCTCCTTGTTTGATCTCTCCCAATCCCCGCTCTCCCCAGGCATTGGTCATGATGGAATTGTCACTGTAGCTCTCTGTCCACCACCGGTCCGCATTGGGAAGGTAATTGTATAACTGATTGAGCGCCGCCTGTGCATCCCCTTGGGTTTTCCAGAAAGTATTTTCATCCGGGGTGTGCAAGGGATCGACCTCTAAAAAGTCCGAACAGCCCGACGAAATAATAAGCAATGATAATATATAGAATATGCGTTTCATTAGTAGCTAGAATTTAATGTTTAAACCTAAAGAAGTGGTTCTTGGAAGCGGATAGTATCCTCCTTCTGGATCAAAACCATCATAATTGGAAATAAGGCCCAGGTTTTGACCGGACAAATACACCCTGGCTTGGGCGATGCCTACCTTATCCAAAATGCTGGATGGGACATTATATCCGATTTGTACGTTTTGAAACTTAATATAATTCGCCTTCCTTAACCAATAGCTGGAATATTCACGGTCATTACCGGTCATATTGGTGGTGATTCTCGGATAGCTGGCATCCAGATTATCCGGTGTCCAGGAATCCAAATGCATCGGCCTGGCATTGGTGGTCAAGTAAAAGGCCCAACCTTCATAGCCCTGTAAATACCTGTAGTTGTTGGTAACACCATACACATTGGCAGAAAGATCAAAATCCTTATAAGAAACATTGAAGTTTAAGCCGAACCTAATCGGAACATTGTCATTTAAAATAACCCGGTCGTCTCCGTTGATAATCCCGTCCTCATTGACATCCCTGTACTTGATGTTTCCGGGCTTGACATTCACCTGGGAGGCACTGTTGGTGATTTCTTCTTCTGACTGGAACAATCCTATGGCTTGGTATCCAAAGGGCATATTCAATTGGGAATGGACATCCGTAAAGGTGTTTCCGCTTCTCCATGGACCGGAGCCATAGAGGTCCAACACCTTGTTTTTGGAATAATTGAAATTAAAGTCCACTCCATAATTCCAGTCACTTCGGGAATTTTTATAGGACAACATGGCCTCTAAGCCCTTATTCTCCAATTTCAGCGCGTTGATGGTAGGTGGAGCCAAACCATACTCAAATGGTACTGGGGCTTGATAAAGGATATCGTTTCTGATGTTCTTGAAATAATCTACAGAAAGCTGCAGCCTGTTATCCAGAAAACCCATTTCTAAACCGAAATTGGCCATTTCTGCTTTCTCCCATGATATGTCTCTTTTAAAAGAGGCATTGCTATAGGCCCCTCCGACCAAACTGCCGTTAAAGGCATAGGCTTTGGAATTGAACGTCAGTAAGTTTTTGGTTTCATACCTTCCGATTTTAAGTGCATCTCCCAATACACCGTAAGATCCCCTTACCTTCATTGAACTTATGAAGTCAATATTGTCCTGGAAGAAACTTTCCTGATCGATATTCCATCCAGCAGAAAATGACGGAAAGGTTCCCCATCTGTATCCGTCAGAAAACCTAGAAGAGCCGTCCCTTCTTACATTCATCTCAAACAGGTACTTTTGGTTGTAATTATAGGTCAACCTTGAAAAATAGGACTGAATGGCATCATGTCCCTTGGTGCCACCGTTCTGGATCGCATCCTGTCCGATATCTAAAACATATATCCCTGCAAAGGACATGTTCCTTCTGGAAGCCCAGAAATTATCGTATTCATCGTACTGTTGGGAGTATCCCGCAAGGATATTGAACTCGTGAAGGCCGTTCAAGGTATACTGATAATCCGCTGTTACCTGGGTCAGCTTGGTTCTACTGGTATTAGAGGTTTTATTAACTGTTTGCTGGGACAAAGGCGAGGAACTATAAATAGAACCGTCAGCATTGTACAGGGTAATAGGCTTGGTGTAGGCATCTATCCATTGATCTGTCGTACTCAATGAATACATGGGTTTGATGCTAAGTCCTGCTATGGGTTTGATATTCGCAGAGAATATGGCCCTGATTTCTTTGTACTTGTTTTGGGTAGCGCCTCCTTGATGAACCAACGATAATGGGTGTCCGCCCGGCACGCCTCCTGGACCTAAATACTGTCCCATCTCATTATAGATCGGGGTGATGGGAGAAATCCTCGTGGCAGCGGTCAATGCTCCGTTTACCCCACCCTGAGGCTCGTCCAATAAGGTTTCTGTATATTGGACATTGGAGCTTAAATCCAGCCATTCTGCCACCTTGAACGTAAGGTCCGGTCTGAAAATGTACCTGTTATAGGAATTGTTTTCAACTGCTCCGGACTGGTAGTTGTAGGAACCCGAAACATTGTACCTTACTTTTTCGGTGTTGCCGGAGAAAGACAAATAATTGGTACTGATCAGTTGGTTCTTTTTGAACATTTCCTTGTACCAAACGTGATCAGGCAACTGGCCATTTTGGAGCCTTTCAAAATCATCAGCGGTGTATTGATCCTGATTTCCCTCATTTCTTCTCGCCAAGTTATAAAGGTTCATAAAGTCATTGGCCCCGACAAAATCAATAAAATGAAGCGGGTTTTGTGCCCCCGTATTGGTGGTGAATGTTACACTAAGGTCTTTGGAAGTGCCTTTTTTGGTGGTCACCAAAATGACCCCATTGGCCGCCCTGGATCCGTAAATGGCTGCCGAAGCGGCATCCTTCAATACCGAGATCGATTCAATATCGTTGGGATCAATGGTGTAGATATTTCCCGGGACACCATCAATGATCACCAAAACCCCAGAACTTCCTCCAATGGTAGAGGTTCCACGGATATTGATGGAAGCCCCACTACCGGGCGCCCCGGAATTATTGGTAATGTTCAAACCGGGACTCTTTCCTTGCAGCAGCTCCTGAACATTGGTTACGGCCCTTCCTTCCAGGTTCTCTTTTTCAACTGTCCCTACAGCGCCGGTCATATTAATTTTCTTCTGCTCACCATAACCGATGACCACCACCTCTTGGAGAGATTGGGTATCTGCCTTTAGGACCACGTCTATTGCAGACTGTCCTCCCAC
>NZ_BAAHAP010000106.1:0-16511 GCF_054777495.1 Echinicola sediminis
CGAAAGGTCATCGTACTCCCTGCTGGTATAGATCATATGCTTGGATTGCCAATTGTTGGACATTTCATGCCTTTGGGAAATCATGTTGATCACTTCCGATTTGATCTCGGCATTGTCTGATTTGATAAAGTAATCCGCATCGGGCAGGACTCCCTTTTTCAGGGCCCTTTTGTACTCTATGAAGATATTTCGGTAGATAGGAGTGGTAAACTCCAACTCGCTGGTCTCCTGAATTAAATATTCACAAACGTGCAAATCTTCTGAGACCTTCTCAAATCCATAAGTAACCAATAAACGGAGCATTTCCCGTTCCTGATTGGCTACAATGTCCCTGGTAGAAACCTTGGGCTTTTCCTCGGGCAAAAAAGTCTCAAAAGGACTTTCCTCCATTGGCGGAAAGGGCGGTGGTGGTCCCGGCGGAGGCTCCATCTGTCCTTTCCCTTTGAAATAAGCCTCCTTTTGGCCTTTTAGCAAGATCTTGTTGAGCTCGGAAAGTACAATTTCCTCTTCCATCTGGAGCAGTCTGGCGGATTCCTTGACATACACGGCCCGCGTGATGGGATCCGGTATCTTGGCCACACTCTGCACCACCTGTCTTACCGTATCGGCTCTTTTGATCGGGTCATTGGCCGCCTCTTCTTCATAGAGGGCTATCTTAAATTCTATAAAATCCCTGGCATTTTCACCCAGATACTTCTGAAAGGCTTCTGAGCCCACTTTCCTGCTGTAACTATCCGGATCATCCCCGTCAGGAAATACGACCGCTTTGACGTTAAGCCCACCTTCCAAGAGCATGTCAATCCCCCTTAGGGAAGCCTTGATACCGGCGGCATCCCCATCATAAAGCACGGTCACGTTATCGGTAAACCGTTTGATCAATTTGATCTGGTTTTCGGTCAACGAAGTACCGGAAGAAGCCACCACATTTTCAATGCCCGAAAGGTGCATGGAGATCACATCGGTATACCCTTCTACCAGGTAGCAGTTGTCCTCGCTCCTAATGGCTTGCTTTGCCTGATAGATACCATAAAGCACATCACTTTTATGGTATATTGCGGTCTCAGGTGAATTGATGTATTTGGGTTGCTTCTTATCGTTGGTCAGTATCCTGGCCCCAAAGGCAATAGGCTTTCCCGCCAAATTATGGATCGTAAATACCACCCTTCCCCGGAAGCGGTCATACTTTCTGCTAGGATCTCCCTCCTTTTGCAATATCAACCCACCTTTGAGCAATATATCTTCGGAGTGACCGGCCTTGCTGGCAGACTTGTGCAGGTGGTCCCAACTATCCATCGCATAGCCCAGGTCAAACTTTTGAATGGTGGACTGGTTGAATCCCCGTTCTTTAAAATAACTCAGCCCTATGGACTTACCTTCCTCTGATTCAAGCAGGTTCTTGGAGAAAAGATCACGGGCAAAACTTTGTACAATGTACAGGCTCTCCCGTTCATTATACGCCTGCACCTCTTCCGGTGTGGCCGCTTTTTCTTCTTCCACTTCAATCCCATATTTCTGGGCCAGCTGACGGATGGCTTCATTAAACCCGATCCCTTCAATGTCCATGACAAACTGGATGGCATCTCCCGAAGCACTGCAACCGAAGCATTTATAAATCTGCTTGGCAGGTGAAACTGAAAAGGAAGGGGATTTTTCATGGTGAAATGGACAGCAGGCCCATAAATTCTGTCCCTTCTTTTTTAAGGGCACATAATCGTTGATCACCTCTTCGATATCTACCCTGTCCTTGACTTTATCCGTTGTGATTTTACTTAATGACATGCTGTGTTGAGAATGACTCCAAAGATAAAAAGTATTCCCCAACTAACCGTGACCGATATCCCGCTTTCTCCGAAACTATTCCAGGATGGGGACAGTTATACATGAGAAACTAGCGTGAGTATCACCCGGTTTGATCTTTACCATAAAATAATGCGTATGTATTCAGTGGGAGAATAATCCTCCGAACAGTTTCAAAAAGGATTATTAAGCACTAAATTGCGCAAAATTTAGCCTAGGAATGATTATTAGCAAAGAAAAGGTACTAAAAGCACTCTCAACGGTAGAAGACCCTGATCTTAAAAAAGATCTGGTCACATTGGGGATGATCCAGAATGTAGTGGCCGAAGGCAATAAGTTAAGCTTTAAAGTAGTCTTAACCACTCCTGCTTGTCCGCTAAAGGAACTGATTAAAAGCCAATGTGTGGAAGCCCTGGAGAAGGAGTTCGGCCCAGAGCTGGAACTTGACATCACCATGACTTCCAATGTCACTACGGTCAGAGACAATGCTCCCTTGCTGCCTAAAGTGAAGAACATTATTGCCATTGCCTCCGGTAAAGGCGGTGTTGGAAAATCTACCTGCTCTTCCAACCTTGCTGTGGCCTTGGCTGCCAGCGGTGCAAAAGTAGGCTTGGTGGATGCTGATATTTCAGGCCCATCCATTCCCACCATGTTTAATGTGGAAGGAGAACAGCCTGCGGTCAAACAGGAAAATGGTAAAAACATCATTATTCCGATCGAACAGTACGGTGTCAAACTGATGTCCATAGGTTTTCTTACCCCTGCGGACAGTGCAGTGGTCTGGAGAGGCCCTATGGCCAGCTCAGCCCTGAAACAGTTTATCGCTGACGTGGAATGGGGTGAACTGGATTATCTTCTCATTGATTTGCCTCCAGGAACCTCCGACATTCATTTGACGATGGTCCAAACAGTACCTGTAACGGGTGCCGTTATCATTACCACACCTCAAAAGGTGGCCTTAGCGGATGCCACGAAGGGACTTTCCATGTTCAAGCAGCCTCAAATAAACGTACCCGTTTTAGGTGTTGTGGAAAATATGGCCTATTTTACACCGGAAGAATTACCCGACAATAAATATTATTTGTTCGGGAAAGAGGGAGGCCAAAGATTGGCCAAGAAGTTTGAAGTTCCCTTCTTGGGAGAGATCCCGATAGTGCAAAGCATAAGGGAAAGCGGTGACAGTGGCTATCCGGCAGTGCTCAAAGAAGGAGTAACTGAAAAAGCCTTCACCAACCTCGCAGAAACGTTGGCCAGACAGGTTGCCATCAGAAATGCAGAAAAAAACAAAACGAAGATTGTACAGGTTAATGCCTAAATAAAATGGATACTGAATTAATTGGAAAAATAGAGATTGCGCTAGATACTATAAGGCCCTATTTGGAGGCAGACGGAGGTAACGTGAAGATAGTGGGACTGACTGAAGAGATGGTTTTACAACTGGAACTTACAGGTACTTGTAGTTCTTGCCCCATGTCCACCATGACATTGAAGGCAGGTGTTGAAGAGGCGGTTAAAAAAGCCATTCCAGAAATCAGCAGTGTAGAAGCTATCAACATTTCACTTTCCGAATAAATGATCAATTTCACCTATTAAGGAGTTAAATAATGAAAAGGGTATTACTAATTTTAAGGATAAGGTTGGTTTTATCCTTTTTGTTATTTTTCTCCATAACCTATGCTTCCGCCCAAAGCGTAAAGGCCCACTTTTTAAATTCCGCCGACCCTCAGCAAGACGTTCAGCAATGTGAGGCGACTTTTATAGAAAACAAACAAATCGAAAAGCTGGGGCTGTTTGGCACCAAAGAATACTTCGAATCCTGGATTGGCGAAGCCATCGAAGAACGAAGAAAATCCCAGTTTTTAAGAACACAGGATCTGGAAGTAAGGACCATCCCGGTGGTGGTGCATGTGATCCACAATGGTGAGGCCATTGGGCAGGGGGCCAACATTCCTTTATCACAAATAGAAGCGCAAATCCGTACACTCAACGAGGACTTCAGACGTACCAATCCTGATGCGGTAAACACCCCCGAAGAATTTCAGCCCGTTGCTGCCGATACTTTTATCGAATTTGTCCTGGCCAAGCAAGATCCCAATGGGCTCCCTACCTCAGGTATCAACAGAGTGCAAGGCAAAAAGAGCCAATATTCCAGAACAGACGCCAGCCTTATCAGTGATATAGCTTACTGGGATTCTGAAGATTACCTTAATATATGGGTAGTACCACTTGAAAGCACGACCATTGGTTTTTCCTCCTTTCCTGTTGCGAACCTGGATGGTCTGAACTTTCCTGCCCCTACAGCCCAAACAGACGGAGTAACCGTAGATTACCAATATTTCGGAGAAGGAGGCAATGCCTCCAATGCCTCTATGGGCCGAACCACCACGCATGAAATCGGCCACTTCCTTGGGCTGCGCCATATTTGGGGAGATGGGGACTGCGATGTGGATGACTTTGTGGAAGATACCCCAAACCAGAGTTCTTCAAATTCCAATTGCCGAAGTACCCCACGGATTACCTGTGGTTCCAGGGATATGATTGAAAACTATATGGATTATACCACTGACCAATGCATGAACCTTTTCACCTTGGGTCAGTTGGAGCGTATGGATGTGGTCTTGGCCAATAGCCCACGTAGGGCATCCCTGGTAAATGGCAGGGCTACTCAATCCCCATTACTTGTCGATAATGATTTGGCACTTCAGCAAATCATGTCTCCTCAGGATTATATCTGCTCCACTTCCATTACTCCCGAAGTTTTGGTTTTCAATGCGGGTTCCAATTCCATTAACTCCGCAGAAGTAGCTATCCTGCTCAACGGCCAACTCCTGGAACAAAAGACAGTTAATGTTAACCTGTCCCAAGGAGCATCAGCTACCATTAGCTTTAATCCAATTAATTTGCCGTCTTCCAACAACAGTTTTGAAGTCAGGGTGATTGCTGTAAACGGCACAAGTGATCAAAATGAGGATAATAATGTGTTGACCTCTTCTCCTGCATTGCAGGCCAACCTTGACATCCCCTATACCTACCAGGCAGGCGATTTCAATACGGTCTGGAGGGTACAAAACGATGATGGGGGGATCACCTGGAGGCAACGCCAAATCTCCATTGACGGGACACAACAGACCCTCCTAGGTGTCAATTTCTATAATTATGAATCTGACGGCAGTGTAGACTACTTTATTTCACCGCAGATAGACCTTTCCAATCATCCCAATGCCCAGCTGGTATTTGAAATGGCTCATGCCCCCTACCCTGAAACAGGCTTGGATGATCGCTTGTTGGTGGGTGTTTCGACCGATTGCGGCAATAGCTTTGATATCCTCAATGCCCCTTATGACAAATCCGGCCAGACCCTAAGTACGGTAGAATCCACAACCAACGAATTTATCCCCACTTTTGAATCCGAATTCAGGACAGAAGTGGTCAACCTGGCCGACTATGCTGGGCTGGGCAATGTGAGAATCGCCTTTATTGCCATCAATGGATTTGGCAACAATCTTTTCATCAAAAACATTAAGATCAATTCCACTGAAGAGTCCGTTTATTCATTGAAGCTTGAACGTGTGGCAAGTCCTTCACCGATCACGGATGGCAGTCAAGAGAATGAGGTGCTGGAAGTAAGCAATACCGGTACGCTGCCCATCAACCATTTTCTGGTAGACCGCGAGGTCAATGGCTCCTCACGCCCTACTCTTATAGTGGAAGACATTGATTTGGCTCCTGACCAAAGCATATTGGTAGCGCTTCCCAACACGCTTTCATTCGGGCTGAATGAAATTAGCTATAGTGTCCACTCTCCGAATTTCGACCAAAACAACGATGGTGAAAGTAAGCTCCAGAGGTTCTTTGTACAGAATGACGAGGAAATTTCGGTACCATGGAGGCAATATTTTGACGACGTTGTATCCATTAATCCTTGGGTAAGTATCAACCCTGAGAGCGGGACAGATTCATGGGAACTGATCAGCAAGCAAACGGGAGAGGCTGGAGACAACTTGGCCAATGTACGTGACCAAAGCGAAAACAACAGTTATTGGATTGGTTCTCCGGTCATGGATCTCAGCGGCACTTCAAGGGCCAGTATTTTCTTTGACAGGGCAGCCAGCGGTGTTGACAGCGACACCCGTCTCACGGTATTGTTAAGTACAGACGGAGGAGTACATTTCGATCAAGAATTGGAGGTGTACGTAGGAAATGAGCTGAACACCATTCCAGGGGAAAGTCCCATCAACCCCAATGCCCCTGAGGAATTCAAAAAAGAATTTATCGATTTGTCTGCTTTTACGGGAGAGGGCTTTGAAAAAGTAAGGATCGCATTTGTTGTAGAAAACGGTTCAAGTAATACCAATCCTGTTTACCTGGAAAATATAGAGTTTTTCTTAGCTAATAACCCTGACCCTGTCTATCCAGGTTTGGGCAGTGCCCTCCTCTACCCCAATCCAGCAACGGATATTTTCAATCTTGCCTTCAATTTGGATCAATTTGAAGATGTACAGATTCAGATAATCAGCGCTTCGGGCCAAGTGGTCTATGATGTGCTTCACCCCATGACGCTTAACCAAACGTACAGTTTCAGTACGTCACTATTTTCCAAAGGGGTGTTTATCATCAAGATCCAAAGTGACACCATTTCCATGACCAAGCGACTCATTATTCCTTGATAGTACTCAAGAAAAGTGTTTATCACTACTTCGGTATTTTTGATTGGGATCAGGAAGGATGAACTGGAATTATTATCCACTCCGTGTAAAATTGGCACACTTATTATGGTTATGCCAATGATTTAAATGTAAAATCATTTACCGAAGCCATTTTATAAATTACCTTTACGTAGGATATAATTATCACTATCATCAATGAATAGAATTAAAGCGGGTTCCAAAAAGATCATCACCCATGTCGCATTGATACTGGGAGCATTGTTTGTCATCTTGTTTATTTTTTTCCAGATTTTCCTGCCAGGATACACCAATCATGGAGAAACGGTTACTGTTCCGGATTTGGAAAACTTCCATTACAGCGAAGTTGAGGGCTACCTTGACGACCGTGATTTGCGCTATGAAGTTACCTTGGACAGTGGCTTTGTATCCGAAGCCCAGCCTTTGACTGTGCTGAAGCAAAACCCCAAACCGGGAGCCAAAGTAAAACAGGGACGCAAAATATACATTACCCTCAATGCCCAAAATGCCCCTTTGATAAAGATGCCTAATTTGGTCAACAGTCCATTAAAAAACGCACAGGAAGTATTGTCCAATCACGGTTTGGTAAGAGGCGAAATCATCTATCAGCCTGACATAGCCATGAATACCGTGTTGGAGCAAAGGTTCCATGGTAGGGCAATTAAGGAAGGCTTTGAAATTCCCAAAGGATCTGAAATCGATTTGGTGGTCGGAGATGGACTGGGCAAGCAGTCACTGGCCATCCCTAACCTGATCGGAATGGATGAAACTGAAGCGGAATTTCTAGTGATAGGATCCGGATTAAGGATGGGACGGGTTTCTTATGTCAGTACCGACACCGTACCCAAAGGCACTATCGTCCGTCAAAGACCCCCATCTGGTATTGAGGCAAAAACCGGGGAAGTTATCGATTTATGGATTTCTGAATTGGGCGTTGATCAGAACTTTTAATGAGCATTAAAGTTAAAATAGCCGCATATTTTTTTGGGTGGCTGACACTGTGTATCTGTGGGAATGATGCCTTTGCCCAATTGCAACAGCTTTCGGTGGACAGGAACAGTGCCAACGTTAACAATACGGCCCTTTCATCTGCCCGCCTTTTGGCCGATACGCTGACGCTTCCCTTTTGGGATGACTTTTCCAATGCCCAATTGGATGCTGCCAAATGGACCAATGAAGGCGCCCATATTACTTATGGTGTAGGTGTCAATTCCCCTACTATTGGTGCCTTATTACTAGACGGAACCCGATCCAATGGGCAACCCTACAGTACTGACATCAGGCAGCAGGGACTTGGGGACCAGGTCACCTCTCAAATGATTGATTTAACCGAAGTTCCTTCAGAGGAACAAGGCAGTATTTACCTTAGCTTCTTTTGGCAGGCAGGGGGAAATGCGGAACTTCCCGATGAGGGCGACCAACTGGAATTGCTGTTTTTGGACAGCTTGGGCAACTGGAACCAGGTTTGGAACCAATTTGGGGGAATATCCAGCAATCCGTTCCAACAGGAAATCCTTCCTGTAAGCGGAAGCTATCTTCATGATCATTTTCAGTTTAAATTCCAGAATTCAGGAAGACTGGCCGGCCCCTTTGACAGCTGGTTGATAGATTATGTTTACCTCCATTCCGGGAGGAGCCTTACCGACCTCAATTATCCGGACCGTGCCCTGACACGGCTAAACAGCAATTTTTTCGGGAAGTACAGCGCTGTCCCACTTTATGCCTTCAATGCCCAACCTGACACCTTCTTAACTGCTATAAGCAATCAATTCAATAACCTCAATGATCGCTTTAGGGCGATGGAATTTACCGTTGAATTGAGAAACAAAGCCGACCAACAGCTATTGGCCAGTTTGAATTCCAACAGTCCTTTTAACCCGGTTCCTTTGGCCAAAGAGCGAAGGAACTTTAGCAGCAATTTACCGGATGAGTGGACTAATGGGGAAATTGAAGACACCACAGATTTTGAAAGCATCATTTACCTCTCTTCCGGTGATAATTTCCTGATCGATCAAATAACCGATACCGACACTACCTATCATCAAGCGGTTGATTTTCGGGTTAATGACACGGTGCGCACCCTTATCCCTTTAAGGGATTACTTTGCCTATGACCGGGGGACAGTGGATTATGCCGCCGGAATCAACCAACGTTCCGGAATGTTGGCTGTAAAATACGAGACAGCCTCAACTGCCTATATTAATGGAATCAGCATCAATTTCACCAATGCCAGCCAGCGGGGAACAGCAGTTGATCTGATGGTTTGGTCTTCCCTTGATCAAGCGCCTATCTTTAACAAAGAAGTGGTTATCCAGGAAAAATCCAGCTTGGAAGAGTTTAACTATTTTCCCTTGGATACCGCCATTCAGGTAGGCCCTATTTTTTATATTGGATTTACCCAGTTTACCAATGAGTTTATCCATATAGGCCTGGACAAATCCAACGATACCTCCGAAGAAGTTTTTTACAATACCTCTGGTGAATGGCAGCCCAATACCGAGGTGATCGGGTCCCTTATGATCAGGCCCCATCTCCAAACCAGTGGACCGGATCCAGTAAATCCCGGAGCATCCAACTTAATTAAAGTTTACCCGAACCCAAGCACCGAAAATAGGGTTTACTTGGAAGGCGAAACAGATCTTGTAAAAATGTATGACCTTTTCGGAAGGGAAATAAATATAAATATCGTACCGGCTGAAAAAGGTAAAATCATTACTTTTACGAGAAGTAAAAAAGGGGTATACTTGATGAAAGTTTGGCGAGGTAATACCTCACATTTAATAAGAATATTAGCAGAATAACTATGGAAGACATTACGGTAGAAGAACTAAAAGAGCGATTGGAAAAGAAAGAGCAGTTTGCCTTTATTGACGTACGCGAAGAGTGGGAATATGAGGAAGACAACTTGGGAGCGTTTAACATTCCTTTAGCGCAGCTGCCACATTCATTGGATGAAATAGATCAATACAAAGACCAGGAATTAATCGTTCATTGCCGATCAGGAGCAAGAAGTGGCAATGCAAAGCAATTCTTGGAAACCAAAGGATTTTCAAAAGTAAGAAATGTCCTTGGAGGCATCCTTGCTTACAGACAACTTGAAGAAGAAGAGTAGGAATTATCCTACTCTTTTTTTCTTTCTTGAAAACCTTATTATTCCCTAACCGGGAAAGCCAGGACGAGAACTCCCCCCTATTCATTGAGCGGTATGCTAAAATGAGCTACCTTTTCATCTTCAGCAACTTCCAGGTGTAAATAGCCCGCCGTGGATTCAGGTATCTCGATGATATTTCCGTTTATTTTCTCCAAATAGTCTTTAGGTATCCTATGGATATCAGGAAAGTAAAACAATGAACCTGTGTCCTCGCTTGTATCCACCTCCCAACTTACTTCAAAGCGCTTGTTGTCTGCGTCGTTTTTATAAGATAATAGGCGGCCGCTTACACAGACGGGATAAGGGCGCATGATTACTTTTTGAAAGTAAGAAAGGTTTTCTGCCCCGGGATCATAGGACCAATAGGCATTGGAAAACAAATGCTGTTCTATCTGGCCCATGGTATGTTTGGCCACCGGAACAATTTCATCACCTCCCCCATAATAAGCACCCCATTCACCCAACCAGACAGGCATTTGAAGCCTTTTTCCTGTGTTTTTGATCCTTTCCATGATAAAATCAATTCGCAGCGTAGAAGCCTCTTCTGCTTGGTCAGTATCCACGACCAGATCATAACCATGGGGAGCATAAGCCACCAGGGAATCAGGCTGGCCATTTGGGAGGACGGTCCGCTCTATACTGCTTTTGACCCCCATATTACCAAAATAGGTATGTTCCAAAAACAATATCTTCTCCTGGTCTATTTCACGAATGGTGTTGGCCACTTTTTGATAAAAGGGCTGGAGTTTTTCTTTTTCAAACTTTGCGGCAATAGGGTACAATGCATCGATCACCGCTGAGAAGTCCTCTTTACTGTTGAGGTCCTGCAATGCCCCGGTTCGGCTTTCCGCATTGCCCCAAATCTCAAGCAGCTGCTCTTCCGAAAGGACCGTTCCGTTTTTTTTATAAAACCATTCCCCAAAAGCCTGAAGGATGGCGGGCATGGCCGCCTGCGCCATTGATCCGGGAAAAGGCTCGTTCATGATATCATAGCCGATCACATTTGGAGTATCTTTGTACCTTTTGGCTAGAAGCTCCCAAAGCTCGGCATAATGCTCTTGTAAGCCCTTACCATCTTTGGCGGGAGAGTTGTTCCAAAAGCTGTCAAATGCCTGCTGCACTGCTGGACTGATAAGATAAGCATCACTCCATACATCCCCTGTCACATGGGGCAATCCTCCTTCCAAGGTGGCCCATTCCGGCGCCCCGTCAGCGTACTTTGCACTGAAAAGATCCTGATGCATATCCAGCACCACAAAAACCCCATTTTCAGCAGCCCATTGAATTCTTTTGTCCACTTCTTTGAGATAATCTTCATCGTATTGATCCGGTTCAGGTTCCAGGCCATCCCAAATGAGAATAAAGCGGATGCTGTTAAATCCCCACTGTTTTAACCCAGCATAAAATTCTGGGCCAGATTGGAAGAGGTAGTTGTCCGCCTTTGACTTGCTTACCACATTGATCCCGTTCAGCAGTATTTCGCGGCCTTGATCATCGACAAAGCGGTCATTTTCTATGGAAACCGCTTTGGGAAAAACCACAGATGGGGATTCGGATGCCGGTCCACAACCGAGCAATAACATACCGGCTGCCCAAAAGATCAAAAAAAGCGGGAGGCAGGTATTAAAAGGGTGACTATTTTTGCAAGCTGTCCGCATGGTCATTTTGTTTTATCGTTAGGGGCACAAGTTGAATATACTTTAATTATTCAATTTTATCCGGTATTATTGCCAAAATTGCATAGCTAATTCAAGCAAATCCAAGCGCTCCTCCTATCGGAAAAAGCCTCGCGCACCCCGCTATTCCTATTTATGAAATCTGAAAGGGCTGCGGTGTAAAGCACAGGATAAAAATCACTATGGCCAACCAGGCCAGTATTTTACGAGGAGTGTTGATGGGCCTTTCATCAAGGGAAGGAGGATGTTCTATTCCGATCAACCTACCCAAAATAAAAGCAAACAGCAACCATCCTTCATAGCCCTCCAAACGGGGAAAATAAAAGGAAAGCATATATTGTACCGCTACGATACTCAGCGTAATGGCCCATCTGGACTGCGGGGGAAGATTGGATTTTCTGAAGCAGATAAACACAAAGCCAATATAAAGCGGCATGGCGATCAGCAAATAGCTGCCCTCCTGATAGGGGTTGACCATTCCCAGTCCGGCGAAAAACAGGAAAGCGGTATAAAAGCCCAAAGAAATCCATTTATGGTGTTTAGGGAAAAGGCCATAGACCACGTGCCCGCCGTCCAGTTGTCCTATGGGCAACAGGTTCAATGCCGTGAAAAACAATGCCAGATAACCGGCAAACAAATAAGGGAAATGGATGACTTCCATCATATTGGGCATCTTGGCCGGGTCGGCCAGCTGCTTTTCCATTCCATAGAAAAGCAGGTTATAACCTAACTCTATGTTTATTGTGCCTGCTTCCTCTGCAGAATATTCCGGATCTAAATATTCTGGATGGATTTGGTAGATATAATCCGCCTCAGGCAAATTTTGGAATCCATAATACAATACTCCCAGGGCGATGACAAAGCCCGCCAAAGGGCCGGCAACACCGATGTCAAAAAACTTCTTTCGACTGCTGACCATGGTTTTCATCTTGATGATGGCCCCCATGGTGCCTATAGAGGGAGCGCCAATAAAGCCCAGCCAGAACGGAATAAAAAAGGGCAAGGATGACTTCACTTTATGGTAGATAGAGGTAAACAAATGCCCCAGTTCATGGATCAGCAAAATCCCAATGAACGGAATGGAAAAGGTCATGGACTTCAGGAAGTATTCCCAAGTCAAAGGCATTTCGCTGGACAATACACTTCTATTGAACAACCATTCCCCACCGGCCAGCGTGGTGCAAATAAAAGTAAGGATTAATAAGGAGAGGTGTTTAAGGTATTCTTTTTTACTGTACATTCGAGAAGTAATCCATTAAAGCGGTGGAATGATTGATGTGAACGGTTTTAAGGCCTACTTTTTCTGCTCCCAGGAGATTGGGGGCCGTATCATCAAAAAATACTCCCTTCTCAGCGGACATCCCAACTTGTGCAAGTACTTTTTCATAGATAATGGTATCCGGCTTCCTACAGCCCATTTCATGGCTTAAAAAGACATGGTCAAAAAGGTGGTTAAAACTGCTGACTCCTGTGTCTTTCAAAAGGATCTCCTCTACCCTTTTGAAATGGATCCCATTGGTATTGGACAACATGAATACCGGGTGTGTTTTTCTCAATTCCCTTAACAGGTCTATCTTTTCGACCGGAATTTTACCAAGCATACCGTTCCAGATAGCATCGATTTCCTGATCGGTCCATTCTTTTTTAAACACCTTTCTGATTTCTGAACGAAAAGTGGCATCATCAATTTCCCCCTTCTCATAGGCATGGTGAACGGGATTGGTAATAAAAGTTTCAGATAAGCTTTTATTGGCCCCATCAAGGTGAAGGCCTAATTGATTGAGGGTAAACGAAGTATCCAGATCAATGATCACTCCGCCGAGATCAAAGACAAAAAAATCGATATTTTTATCTATATTCATAGGTGTAAATGTTGTTGTTTTGAAATCAAATATGTAACATTGCAGTCCCAAAAGCAAGGAAAAATGAACGAAGCTTTTTCCAAAACTTTCGAAGCAATGGAAACCATCCCTTGTCGACAGAAAGAATGCTTTTTGAGGGCCTATAGCTCAGCTGGTTAGAGCACTTGACTCATAATCAAGGGGTCCCTGGTTCGAGCCCAGGTGGGCCCACTGAAAATCAGCCACTTACGATTGAAAATTGTAAGTGGCTTTTTTATTTGCACACGATTTGCACTCAAAACGGGGTCAAAAAATATTTTTAAACTTTCTTAAAGCCCATTATAAAAATGATTGTACTTTCCATGATTCTTTAGCCCCCATCATTATTTGTCCTATGGGATCAAAAAACAGGCATAAAAGAAGATGTTGTTTGAGTGAAGCTAAAAATAATTCATGGAATGCGATATACTAGTCCGGTTTGCTTTGATTAAAAAAATAAATTACCTTTGCGTCAGATAAGAATCTACAGGCTAATTTTCCAACATTGGAGAAGAAAATCGGGGAAATTAGTATTCTTTTGCAGTAATAAGCATACTCTAATAGCTTAATGGCCAATTCATTAAACTATTTGAATATGCAAAAAAAACATCTTTATCTATTCCTCCTCATTTTAGGAACGGCTTTCTGGGGTATTTCTTTCACCTTCGTGAAATTAGGTGTAGGAAATGGTTCACCCTTTGTATTCCTTTCATACAAATTCTTTATTTCAGCCGTTTCACTGGCCTTAATTTTCTTTAATCAGTTAAAGTATATCACAAAAAATACCTTTCGGATCAGCTTACTTATCGGTACGCCGCTGCTATTTGGGACAATTTTACAAACCATCGGATTGAAACATACAACTGTTTCAAATGCGGCTTTTATCACCGGTCTGGATGTTCTGCTAATTCCTATTTTAAAGTTTCTCGTTTACAAGAAAAAAGTAGCCTTTAAAATATGGATTGCCTGCGCTCTGGCACTGACGGGATTATACATTATCGTTATAAAAGATGGACTCGCTTTTAATATCGGTGATTTATGGATTATTGTCTGTGCTTTTGGATTTGCTTTTTATGTATTACAAGTAGGTAAATTTTCCAAAGAAGCCAAGCCTATGCCAAGCGTTATTCTATTGATGCTATTCTGTGCTGCGGGATGTTTTATTTTTGCTTTGTTCGATAGCAATTCGGTCTGGTTGCCAAGCACCAATGACTTTTGGAATGGGGTTCTTTTTGCAGCCTTGCCAGCCACTGCGTATATGTATGGGGTTCAGAATGTTGGACAGCGATACTTAGGAGAAGAAAAGGTGGCCATGACGTATTTGTTGGAACCTGTATTCGCTACGGTGGCAGGGGTTGCAATACTAAATGAAAAGTTTTCCAATGAACTCTTTCTTGGAGGATTGCTTATCATATTTGCGATGGTCATTACAGAAGTCAACGTTAGAAAATTGATTAGACCGAATAGTTAGAAAGTGTTTTTTGGAATTTACGAAGGAAAGTATTTCTTTCTCTGATTCCCTCTCTCCAAGTTACACATTGCAATAAATCCTTACAATTATCTGGAATTACACCAATAATTGTATTTCTCACAGCCGTCAGACAGATTTACACGGATTTAAAAATCTTTACTGTGGATTGCTCTGCTTTCTCTGCTATAGTGGACAAGTTGTGGGGCAAGGTTATAATTGATAACTAATGGTGCCTTTGCGGATATAGATATTAACTTATTAATTACCAAGATTTCGATTTATCAACCTTTCCAATTACAACTATTTTCAATAGTTTAAAAAGCATTCAGTTTTGGGACAGTTGATGGAGGCGTTAAAAAAATGAGTTAGCTCGCGAAGTGGACGAGCGAGATCCACACATTTTTAACCTACAGCAAATGGCGCAAAATCAAATTGAGACAATCTGATCGTAATCGAAAACAAATTCTCTCAATTTGAAGAACCTGTCCCGACTACTGTACGGGAGGCTCCGTGGCCTAGTCCCGAATTCTATAGGGATGGTTCTTATCATCAGTGGAAATGCGCAGCATTCATGAAGACCATCAAGAACAAAACAATACCTGAAGAAAAGAAAACAATAAGAACCTTATAAGATTTGGTTACGTGCTCCATAGAGGATATATATTCACTCCAAACCTTTCACAGCAACGTGCGTGATGGTCTACCATTACATGGCCCATCTAAAGTTAGGCCTCCTGTTCTTTCCAATTGTTTGGGGTGCTAGGCGCCAGTGGGCAAAGAGCGTAGGGCTATTCAGGTAAACAGATACTAGCCACTTTATTAAGCTTCCTAGTTTTACTTTGTCAGCACATGCTTATAATTCGCTTAATGTAAGCAGAAACCGAACATTAAAACTCGATTTCTTCCATTTATTAAACTTCTGTTTTTCTCTTCAAAAATCTTCCCCTCTTTTTTATAAACACTCGTATTTTCATTTAAATGATGAAAATACGTTCTAGTCTTCTAAATTAGATTCCACGGTAACTGAAGAAAGAAAAATCTATTTTTAGGTAAAGATGAATACACACTGGACCTCTTGGTCAACAGTGCCCTTACCTCTTCAATGGGAGAAAATCTTATTAAGTACTGTAAGCATTTAGCTTTTAACTTCGCTCTGAATGGTATAGACATCCATAATCATCCCATGGAAAAGAAAAGATATTTTATAGAAGCTGAAATGGGAGGATCTAAAAACGATAGTTTTCCCAGTAATTTTTCAGAATTTATCTCAGCCTTAAACATGCACAGGGTTGAATATTTGCTAATTGGAGGATTTGCTATGGGGGCATATGGATATATCAGAAGCACAGGTGACCTAGATATATTTATTAATGCCACCCCCGAAAATGCTAAAAAAGCTATAGCTGCTTGTATTACCTTTGGAATAGAAGAGGGAGATCTGTCAGAGGACATGTTTTTGGTCAATAGAATGGTTGGGATAGGCCAACCTCCCTTAAGGATCGAAATTTTAAAAAAATTGGATGTAGTGGATTTCAATCTGGCTTATCAACGGGCAGAGAAAAAGAACATAGATGGTCACTTAATCCCCGTTATATCACTTGAAGATTTAATCCTACTGAAACAAGCTGCCGTGAAAGGCAGGAACAAAGAAAGGGACAGTGAAGATTTGAAGTTCCTAAAAAAACTTCAAGCAAAACTTAAAAATCAACCCAAAAATAGAAAATGGAAGCTCTGGTGAGCTTCCCTATTTTCATTTAAACGGTCTATAGTTTTAATCCCTTCACCTACTCAACCACCAAAAAACACCTAATACCACCTCCACAAATTGACACGACAAACACCATTATTCAC
>NZ_BAAHAP010000107.1:0-15699 GCF_054777495.1 Echinicola sediminis
GTTCTCATCCTCTGAAATAACAACAGAAGGTGTGAACTTATGGAGCTCGCCGCTTACAGAATCATTAAAGAACTTATCCAATAAACCACTGAAAGTGGATGGATAATTTGGCTCGAAGTTGTTATATCTCACAAGTTTCATGGTAGTATGATTTTTTAGTTTTATAATTTTTACTGTTACAATCATACTATAGTGAATTTCGTACCAAGCCTGAAAAAGCGACCAAATAGCGTCATTATGGCATAAAAAGAGCAAAAGCCATCGAAAATAAAGACATTATGGCATTTCTCAAATAAAAAAAGGAGTCAAAACTGACTCCTTTTTTTATTCACTCCAAGTTTAATGTGTTAGCTTAGGCATTTAATCCAACCTGACTACCATCAATTTACCACCGTTCCCATTAGAAGGTTACCGGTCAACTATTTTATTCTTCTGTAAACAATTCCTTTAATCAAGGAATACCCTCTATCAGTTGCTTTCTATCACGTGTCCCTCTTCACGGTAAAGATCCACTTCCCCGTCCAAAAGCACCGCCAGAACCGTTATATCCTTGTCATAAACATGATCAGGTATATCAATGTATTTCAAACCGGGCACTTTGCTCCAATACATCTTACCTACTTCCCGGTGCTCCAACTTGGTCCCGTCTCCAACTACCCAGATCCTATTGATCTTGTTTTTTAACCCTTTAATCGCCAATGACTCATTTACCTTATAATCTAAATAGATATACAAAATGGTTTTATCTTTGGACAAAGCTGTCGGCGCATACACATGCCCTTCCGGGATCCCCGCCTGCGTATCATAGATCGCTGAGGCATGTTTTGAAGTCCATCGACCAAATTCCTCCAAAATATTTACCGCCTCATCAGGCAGCGAACCATCCGCCTTAGGCCCCATGTCCAGCAACAAATTCCCGCCCATATGGATACAGTCAACAAAAATCCTTAGCAATTCACTTGGACTCTTATAATTATCATCATTGTGCTGGTAACCCCAGCTGTTGTTCATGGTCAGACAAAGCTCCCAGTACTTACTGTTTGGACGGGCCACCGGCACACCCTGCTCCGGAGTAGCATAATCGCCCAATCCTCCACCAATCCTGGAATTGATGATGATATTCGGATTCCATTGTTGTAACTGTGCCTTGAGCTCTTTACTTCTCCACTCTTCAGCCTTATGCTCCCAATCTCCATCAAACCAATACAAATCGGGACGGTAGTTCAGCGAAAGCTCTTCCAGCTGCTTAAAATTAAAATCCACAAACTTTTGAAACCGTTTGGGATCATTCTTGTACCTATAATTTACCCTGGTATGTCGGTCATAATCCGGATGGGACCAATCCAGGACAGAGTAATAAATCCCCTTTTTCACCCCCTCTTTCTCCAAGGCCTCCATAAATGGCCCAACCAAATCCCTTCCAGCAGGAGTTTTATCTACGACATTTAAATCACCGGCCTCACTATCCCACAGTGCCACCCCATCGTGATGCTTGGCGGTAAGCACAGCATACTTCGCCCCGGACTTTTTTATCAATTTCGCCCATTTTTCCGGATCATAATTTTCTGCCGTAAACCCCTCCAGTTGCTTCATATAATCCTCATAGGAAATATAATCATTAAAAAACGACCACGATTCGTCAATGCCGTTGACCGCATATATCCCCCAGTGAAGAAACACACCCAATTTTGCATCCCCAAACCATTCCATTTTCGGGTCCTCAGCCGCCTGCTGAGCATGCACTTTACCCAACATCATCAAACTTCCTACTACCAAAAGTAAAATCCTACTCCTTATTTTCATTTATTAGTTCTTTTTAATGTAAACCTTACGAATTGTACCTCAAATTTAACCAAATAAAATATTAACATAACAAACCATCAATAGCTTATTTTTTAAAATAACCTCTTCAAGTTAGCTGCTAATTTTCATTAACAGCGGTTCAAGCCCTTCCTGCGACACTAAAGTCGTCCAACACAAAGAGACAGTCGGGAATTCTTCTTACTTTTAAAATTAGATCAAACTGGAGTACATGAAAACATTCAACCGTTGTCTTTTCACCTGTTTTTTATTTTTCATCACCCTTTGTCCGCCGGCCCAGGCTTTCCAGACAGCCACCGAGCTTATCTCACTTGGTGACTCCCTTTTCCGGAGCGAGGAAGATACTGCCGCTAAAGGCAAAGGCGAGCCCAATGGAACAGATCAAAAACGATCTATCAATACCGCGATTCAAACCCTGGAGACTTATATCATTTCCATCAACCACCTCAACAAAATCCTGGAAAGGGAAATTGACACCACCCAGGTCAGTTACGAACTCCCTATTATCAAGGAAAGGATTTCAGCACTAAAAAAGGGCCTTACCCAGCAAAGCTCGGACATAAACCTACGCTATTTAAGCGCATTAAAGAACCTGATTGGACACCAGATAAAGAGCATCGGAAACTGGAAAGAGCTATTTGACAACAGAAGTTCGGACATTTACAATGCCTATGATTCACTGTTAAAAATCAAATCGGACAGGCTTTTGTCCATTTCATTTGAGGAACCCCAAATCCTACCCTCCTTTCAGGAGCAAATGAACACCTTAGAAAAGCGGATCCAAACCGCAGACAGCCTCTACTTCAACCGGCAGTTGAAACTGGCCAATTTTCAAAGCAGACTATCCTACGCCTTAATAGAAGCCCATGACATAGAGGATCAAATCAAGGAAAGAGAAAGCCAACTTGAAAAGGCCCTTTTCAATAAAGAGATCAATTACCTCTGGCAAAGCAACGCCTACAGAAGCACCAAGGAATTGTTTGAGGTAATTGAACGCTCTTTCATCGTCAACAAAATTATTCTAAGCGGTTACGGGGAAATCAATCAGACCATCCACATCCTTACTCTCTCCCTGGCGCTGCTCTTTTATTTATGGTTCAAGTATTTACTTCGTCACATCAAGGCTGAAAAAGAATTTGCGGACATTATACTTCAACGTGCCAAATTCATCCCCAAACAACCTTTTTTGTCCGCACTGATCATCGTATTGCCCTTTGCCTCCTTCCTTTATCCATCACCCCCGGTAGTGATGATAGTCAGTATTTTATGGCTGATGATGATTGTCACTACCGCCTTGATCAGGCCGGTAATATCCAATAAAGTCTACCTTTATTGGTGGATTTTCCTCTTCATGTTTGTGATCTACAGCATGAGCAACCTGTATATTGAAACTGCCTATGAGGAACGCTGGCCCTTGCTTACATTGAGTGTTTTGAGCATTGGACTTGCCATCAACATCATTAAAACCATCAAGAAATCAGAAATCCTCCACCCGAGGTACATCATCTTTCTGATCCAACTTTTCATTGCCTTACAGGGTGCCTCGCTACTGGCCAACATCACGGGAAGGCACAGCCTGGCAAAAATCCTTGGCATTGCTGCCACCTCCAGCCTTATGCAGGCCATTGGGCTTTACGTCTTTGTTATGGTGATCATGGAGGCAATCTACCTGCAGATCGAAATGAGCAAAAAAAGCAGCACTGAATATACCGCTTATTTTGATTTTCAAGACATCCAACGCAACATCCGGAAAATCTTCATTTTCCTGGCCATGGCGATCTGGTTGTACTATTTAAGCACCAACCTCAGCATTTACGACTACCTATATGAACATATCGGCACTTTCCTTTCCAAAGAACGTAAAATAGGCCAAACCCCGTTTACCTATGGCAGTGTTCTTGTCTTTATTATCATTGTCTGGATCTCTACCATCATCTCCAAATACATCTCCTTTTTTGCTGAAGCCAAGGACCAAAAGATGGCTGCCAACAGAAAACAGCGACTAGGCTCCTCCATACTCTTGATCAAACTGGGCATCTTTACTGCCGGCTTCCTTTTAGCGGTAACTGCTGCGGGGATTCCATTGGACAATGTCGCCATCGTCCTGGGCGCATTGTCGGTCGGTATCGGTTTTGGGCTGCAGACCATCATCAACAACCTGGTATCTGGAGTCATCCTGGCCTTTGAACGCCCCATACAGATCGGCGACGCCATAGAAGTGGGCGGACGCAGCGGAGTGGTCAAAGAGGTAGGCATCAGGGCCAGCAAAATCCAGGCTTATGACGGCTCTGAAGTCATCTTGCCCAACGGAGACTTGCTCTCCCAGCACCTGACCAACTGGACGCTTTCCAACAAGCAGCGTAGAATCGAATTGATCATAGGAGTAGCCTACGGAAGCGATAGTGACCAGGTAGAAACGGTGCTGACGGATATCCTGAAACGGGAAGGAATCATGAAAAACCCCACCCCCAGTGTCTACCTCCAAAATTTTGCCGACAGTGCAGTAGAATACCGATTGCTTTTCTGGGTAAATGATTTCGACACCTGGGTAGATATGAGAAACGAGGTCATGAAAGACATTTACAAGAAATTCGGTAAGGAAAACATTGAAATCCCCTTTCCTCAGCGAGACCTTTACATCAAATCCATACCGAAAAACTGGAATGCAAACAGCCCCTCGGAAAACAAGGACAGCTCCCCAGATCACAACGAGGAACAAGACAAAAATTAATCTCCTGAAATCGAGCAAAAAAGAAAAATTCCACCACTTTTTTTACACCACTATTTGGAAAAAAATAAACAACCTGCTATGTTTGCATCACGTTAAACAAACGGGTTAGCGAAAACAAATAAAATTACTACTTTCCTCCTTAGCTCAGTTGGTTAGAGCATCTGACTGTTAATCAGAGGGTCCTTGGTTCGAGCCCAAGAGGAGGAGCAAAAGCCTTGCAATGATGCAGGGCTTTTCTTTTTTCAGCCCTGCATCATTTTTTTGTTTACATTCCCTACTCACACAAAATCGATAAATTCATCAAAAGTAACCACAACTACCTGAAACAGCTTTTACGATTTTACCGAGCAGCCCAAAAATCAACGGCAGGTGATTAGCATTTTTCCGGATCAGATTTTGAATAAGTACCAAAAAGTAACAGCCCGAACCAATTACTTAATCAATTTGCTTGGCGCATATCCAAATTGCTCTTTAAATCTCCTGCTAAAGTAAAGCGGATCATTGAACCCAACCGCATTGGCCACCTCCGAAACATTGTAGTTTTTGGTCTTTAGCAGGCTTGCTGATTTTTTTAACCGTATGGTCCTTATAAACTCATTGGGCGACATACCTGTGAGTTCGGTAATTTTCCGGTAAAGCTTAGATGAACTGAGAGCCAATTCCGAACAAAGAAAGGCCGGTGCCAGGTCTGATTTCGAAAGGTTTTCTTCTATAATTTCTTTTACTTTTGAAATCAGTTCAATATCTATTTGTGAATGGGCCAAACTGACGACATCACTTTCCGCCTCTTCTGAAAACCGCTGTTTGAGTTCAAAACGAATTTTGATAATATTATCTATTCTCGATTTTAGCAAAGAGGGTTCAAAAGGCTTCACAAGATATCCATCTACTCCTATTTTATACCCTTTAATCCTACTTTCATTTTCTCCTAAGGCCGTCAGTAAAACAATTGCTGTATGGCTGATTTTCTCATCACTTTTGAGGGCATTTACAAATTCAAAACCATCCATTACAGGCATCATGACATCTACCACACAGAGGACTGGCTTTATTTTTCGGCAAAGGTCTAGCCCTTCCTTTCCATTTTCAGCCCCATAAACCTTATAATACGGGGACAAAAAATCGATGATATAGCTCCGGAGCTCAGCACTATCGTCTATGACCAATATTGCAGATTTCACATCTGTATTTACTTAGGGGCAGTATTCCCTCCTGCAGGGAGAAGTGATTTAGTAAAACCTAAACTTAAATCCTCTTCTTTTTCTACCCTTGTAGTGGAAATTTCATTACTCTCAAAAACCTCTTTGGATACCGGTAATTCCACCGTAAAAATACTACCGGAGTTTGTGGAGCTTTTAACAGTTACTTTCCCCCGATGAATCTCAACCAAAGACTTTACAAGAGCTAGCCCAATTCCAGTTCCAGTGGTACTCTCCTTGCTGTTGGAGGCCTGGTAAAACCTGGTGAATATTTTATCCAGGCTTTCAGGTGGGATCCCAATACCATCATCACTAACTTCAATCAGTAACGTTTTTGAATCCTGACCTTTTACCCCGACAAACAAATCTACATGACCATGACTCTTGGTGAATTTTAATGCGTTCGAAAGCAAATTATACAGTATTTTGCCGTATTTGTCCACGTCTACCCAACACTCAATGGCCTGATCTTCCACGTTAAGGTTGAAGTCTATATTTTTGGACTGTGCTAATTCCACAAAAGAATAAAACACATTATTTGTATAAGGCAATATGTCTACCTTCGCTACCTTTAGCTTGAGTTCTCCGGTTTCAGCCCGCCTGAAATCGAGAATTTGGTTTACCAGTCTTAACAACCTATTGGTATTGTGATTGATTAGATTTGCTTTGTTCTTGACAAAATCATTGCTGCTTTCATGAGCTAAAATCTGTTTTACCGGCCCCATAATTAACGATAATGGGGTCCTTAATTCATGTGATATATTGGTAAAAAACCTTAGCTTTTCATTGTTGAGTTTTTCATCCCTTTCCCTTTTGACTTTTTCTGTCAGTAATGCTTGACGTAAATTGATACGCGACCTGATTTGCTTTCTGGCAAAGTACACGATCAAAGCCACTAGCAGCAGAATTAATACTACCCCTAAGGGACTTGCCCAAAATGGAGGCAATATCTTGATAGTATAGGAGGAGACATCACTCCATTTTTCATCGCTGTTACTTGCCCTGATTTTAAACACATAAGTACCCCAAGACAAATTGGTATATTGAACCATCGGTGAATTATCGCTGGTTTCAATCCAATCTTCATCAAACCCATCGAGCATATATTCCAGTTTATTTAAACGCTGATTGGTATGGGAAGCAGTAGCAAATTGAATGGAGAAGTTTCTATTTTCATAGCTTAGTGTTGCACTTCTGGAGTAATTTAAGTCCTTCAAAAGTGGCACCTGCCCATTTAGTTTTACCCCGGGCAATGCCCGCTCGTTGTTCACCCTGAATTCAGTAACCATTGGTTTGGGAGACCATTCATTTTCTTTAATGGTCAAAGGAGAAAAATAGATAACCCCGTTTTTCCCCCCTAAGTAGATGGTTGAATTATCAAAGTAATAAAACCCTTTTGAGCTAAATACATCAAGCCTGTTGCCGCTGTTTATGTTGTAAATAGTGGCTTGATTTTTTTCAGCATCATACCTGGATATTTTATTATTATTCAAATTAAGCCACAGATATCCTTTGGTATCTTCGACAATGTCTGTCACCCACTTACCGCTTAACTCCTGAGGCACTGACTTTGGTATAAACGCACCGATTTCAGGATCAAAAACACCCAAGCCTTTCCGGGTAGCAGCCCAAATCAACCCTCGGGAATCAATTAGTATATCACTTACGTTTTCATGAGGCAGCCCCTCGCCAAGCTGGCCACTTTCGCTATAAACCGTGGCCTCTTTCATCTCCACATCGAATTGTACAACCCCACTCTCGGTAGCAAACCACAGGTTATTATCAAAATCTTTGATTACTTTATTGATATCCAATCCAGGTAATATCGTAAAAGCCGGTTTTAAGGTTTGTCTATCCAAAAACACCGCCCCTTCCCCAAAAGAGCTCACAATTAAATATTCTTCAAATTCCAAGACACTGAAAATTGGAGAATTTTTAAATCCGACCTCCAAGACCGAAAAACTATCTTTGGGGTAATTGTAAACGAGCACTTTTCCATTCCATAAACCACAATAAAAAGTAATCCCATCATTGGAATATATACTTGCGATATCATAGTTACCTTGAAACAGAGGGGTAAAATCCCCATGATCCGATAGGAAGAGCCCATGATGCATAGTGGCAACTACAACTTCTTCTAAATAAGTTTTTGAAAACCCTCTGATTCTCGGTGCCTGATTTTGAATGTACTTCGAAATATCCTTTTTTATTTTAAACTGATTTTCGTAGGGATCATACTTATCCAAGCCATCCTCTGTCCCGATCCAAAGCACTCCTGATGGATCAAAATACAGTGCAGAAATCAGATTATCCACCAGTGACCTGTCTTCGGACAACACAGCGTAATACCACTGAAAATCACCCTTTTTTATATCTTCCAATGCATCACAAACCAACAGCCCCCCGAGCGTACCAACCCAATATTTTCCGTCAGGTGCTTGTGCCACGGAAAGAAAATATGGCCCCAATTTGGCCCTTACTTCATCATCCGCAATCTGCAAATTCACAAAGCCCTCCACGGACCTATCGAACTTATAAAGACCTTTGCGTGTCCCTGCAAAGATATCCCCTTTGCCATCCTCATAAATAAAATATAAATACGGATTGCTTTCTGTTGATCCGGATCCGGGCAAGGTAAAATAATTGATGGTTGAAATCATTCCCGTGCTACCCAATTTGATCTTAGCTACTCCGCCTGTACCATAGGAACCTACCCATATATCCCCTCTATTATCTTCAAAAATTTCTTTAACATAATTAAAACCCTCAAGGGGGACCTTGGTAAAAACTTTTTTATCTGGCTCAAACATAAATAGGCCGGCATCTTTTGTACCCACCCAAACCCTACTAAATTTATCAACATATACTGCCCTCACCTCCTCATCAGGGAGACTGTTCGGGTCATTTTTATCGGATAAGTAATTGGTAAACACCTGCGTATCCAACTGAAAACGGGACAAGCCTTTTCGAGTTCCAATCCATAAACTATTGGTCGTACTGTCAAGCTTTAGAGCAGTGATATCATCATTTGGAATGGTAGTGTTTTCTTCCTCATCACTCAAATAGTTTCGAAATTGAACGCCATCAAATCGGTTTAACCCATTAAAAGTACCCAACCATAAAAAACCATGACTGTCCTGGACAATGTGCCTGATAGAATTATGGGAAAGGCCATCTTTATCATTATAATGCTCGAACTCTAGGTTCTGGGAAAGTGCGCCTACCGATGAAATAAATATTAATAAAACTATTACTAAAGATATTCTCATTAACCTACGCCTGTTTTTCTGGTAATCCAATTGTCCCGCTCTTCCACCATTACTCTTTTTTCTTATCCTAGATACTTTAAATGCTAACTCAAGATACATAAATACCAAGCTTGAAATTTGCACAATTCATTTTCTCAGGTGAAAAGCAAATCATATTCACAATAGCTTGTCTAGAGATAAATTTAGTCAGTAATACCGACTATTTATTCAGTTTTTTTTCGGACTATTGATTTTAGGGTTCCGCAAATTCAACATTTGTCAATTTAACCACCAAAGGATTGGACCAACTTTTATCGTTGTAGAGGCGCTGCGCCCTGGTAATTGATAATGCTACACTATGGTCTCGCTGAGTAAATTGAGACTTTGGTTGGATGTCAGGTGAATATTCCACCACCAGATCATTCTGGCCTAATACGGAAATTTCAGTATCCTCTGTCACCTTGATGCTTTCGGTATTAAACAGCCTCCTTTTTCCAATGGGCCACGCCGCTTGCTTGGTCAAAAAAACATAGGCAGTGTTTTCATCTTTGGATTTTGTAAACCATAAATCGCCTTCTTTAATGATGCCCGGCACTGTTCTCACATTCTTGACCGCTTCATTATTGACAAACATCCAAAGTGCTATTTCCCTTAAACGCTCCTCCTGTTCAATAGGAATTTCCCCATTAGGTTTAGGCCCTACATTCATTAAGAAATCCCCCCCTTTAGCCCTTATTTCTATCAATTTATGGATCAAATCACTTCCATCCTTATACATTTCGTTGGTGGGTTTGTAAGCCCATTGTGTCCCCATGGTCATACAAGTCTCCCAAGGACCGGGTAAAGGGCTATCCGGGATTTTTTGCTCCGGAGTTTCCATTTCACCTCGGGTCACCACCACTTCCGGATACTTCTCGTGAACATACTGTACCAAATTCTTATTTGAAAATGAATCAAAAAATGTAAAATCTATTTTACCATAGTTGGTAAACAATTCATCAACCTGATTTTTGGCATATTCAAACAACTCTTCGTTCTCGGTTACCTGCGTCATGGGGCCTTTCCTTGATATCACATGCCCCTGACCGTAAATGAAACTAAAATCTTCTGGGGAATAATAGAACCCTATTTTGAGGCCATATTTCCTCAACGACTTTACCAACATCCCCGTAATGTCCTTGCCGTATGGGGTGTTCATAATATTAAAATCGGTGGTCTGGGTGTCCCACATGCAAAACCCATTATGATGTTTGGTGGTAAATACCACATACTCAGCTCCAGTCAGCTTAAATAATCTTGCCCATTCATCGGGATCAAACTTGTCGGGGTAAAAAGTTTTTGGAAGATCATTCATATAACGCTGTACATAATCTTCCGAAGCCCCCACCATAGAGTGGCTAATGACACTTCCTAGCTGCGAATCCATACTCCAGTGGACGAATATCCCGAAGCCCATGTCCATAAAGGCCTCTTCCAGCTCTGGTTTGTTCTTAAGCTGACTAAAAGCGGAGATACTTATTAAGCAAACCAGAACCGTTGTTAGGCATTTTTTACTGTTAATCATTTTTTTTTACGTATTAACCTCTAACTATTTTTCACCGTCCTATCAAAGTCCAACCAACTGAATCCCTCATCTCTCTAGGCACCTTCGTTACTTGGCCTCCTATTTAAAACATTACCATGTTTTGTTCCTAATAAAGGCGGATTCATCTATTGTGGAATAATGAATTTCCACAGTAGCGGAACATTGAAGGGATAAATATCAGTTTAAAAACTATCCTAGTTTGAGGCATTGGCTGTTTTTAGGTTCACTGCAGATTTATTTCCTAATTGAAGCTCCAGCTTTCCGCCTTTGGTGATTTGGCTATGACGGATCACAAATTCCTTAATTGGCTGTTCATTCAATCGTACCGATTGAACATATACGTTTTCTTCACTGTTATTATTCGCGTCTATGGTAAAGGTGGCATTTGAATAATAATCAGGATTCAATTCAATAATGACCTTATTGAAAATGGGGCTTCCTATTTGATACTCCGGATTTTCATCCGTCCCTCCATTCATTTGAAACAAGCCTATCTTCATTAAAACAGCTAAACTGCCCATCAAGCCCTGATCTTCATCCCCGTTATAACCAGTCGATGGGGACAAACCGCTGAAAGTTTTTTCTATCACCTTACGAGACCAATATTGGGTTAGATCCGGTCTTCCAATTTGGTGAAAAACAAATGCCGTCTGTATCGACGGTTGGTTTCCATAGTTAATGGGAATCCTTCTAAACTCCGGATGTTCTTCCAGGTCATGTGACGTACCTGCTGTGAACCCCAGTTTTTCTGCTTCACTAAATTGGCTAGTAAGTTTTTCCACCGCTTTTTCCTTGCCTCCCATTAAGCTTGCTAATCCTTCTAAATTATGCGGCACAAACCAGGTTGCCTGGGCACTGTTCGCCTCGACAAACCCTACTTTGTATTCATAAGGGTCAAAATTTTCATACCACTCGCCACTCAGGTTTTTAGGCCTCATCCAACCAGCAACTTTGTCATAAACATGCCTGTAATTTTCTGAGCGTTTTAAGAAATAGTGGTAGTCTTCCTGATGGCCCAGTTTTTTTGCCAGTTGTGCCAACGTCCAGTCCTGGTAAGCATATTCCAAGGTGAGGCTCGCTCCATCCTGATGCCCTCCAAACTGGCCCTCCGGTATAGGGTAGGGAACAAACCCGTTTTTCATATAATATTTTAGTCCTCCTCCGAGATTAGTGTTGTGCTCATACCCCGCTTTTTCCATCATTCCACCTGGCATGTGGTTCTTTTTCAAAGCCTGGTATATACTTTCTAAATCCTCGGTGACTAACCCTTCCTGAATCGCACTGACGATAAAAGGTGTGCTGGAAGCTCCGGTCATCACATAGGTATAATTTCCCCCGGATGGTCCCCGTGGAATTAAGCCTCCATCTTTATAATATTGCAAAAGAGAATACACAAACTGCTTTTTTATTTCAGGATATACCAAGCCCCAAAGGGTATTGATGGTCCACTGAGCACCCCAAAATGAATCGGAGTTAAAATGGTTAAATTTTGGACTTCCATTTTGATCCAATGGGAGCTGCCCTACCCTAAACTGCCCTCCTGTGTAGTCAGGATACGCACCATTTACATCACTAATAATTCTCCTCCCCTGAAGTGCATGCCATAAGTCGGTATAAAACCGTCGTTGATCGGATGCTGTACCTCCTTCCACTTTAATTCTGCCCAACAGATTGGTCCACTCGTTTTTTGATTGAGCCATGACATGTTCAAAATCCCAATGGGGCAATTCTTTTTCGATGTTTTGGCGTGCATTTTCCAATGAAGTATAAGAGATCCCCACTTTCATGAGCACCTTCTTTCCTTCATTATGAAGGCTTATCAGATAATTGCCAGTTTTTTCATCTTGGTTGATTTCGGCTATCTCTTTATCCAACAGTATTTTGAAGAATACGGTAACGGGCTTTGGCCTCCTATGAGTAGAACTTAAAACCACTTTTCCCGAAAGCTCATAATCGCTATTTCTTATCAATTCCCCATCCTTATTCTCACAGGGGCCTAACAAGGTGTTGAGATTAAACAAGATCGCCGCCTGCTCATTGGCGGGAAAGGTATATTGGTGAAAGCCGACCCGCGTGGTACTCGTTAGAGAAGTTTTGATCTGGTAGCGGTCAAGCTCCAGATAATGATAGCCGGGTGATATTTTTTCCGTTTCATGGCTGAAGCTAGAAGAAAAATCTTCATATACCGTATTTTTATTGGCCGCCGAAAGGGTTACGGGCATCACCGATATGCCCGCCATCTGCCAGGCGTGAATATGACTAAACCCCTTTACCGTATCCGTCTTATACCTATACCCACTGCCCCATGCTCCATCAATTTCAGTATCTGGGCTGAGGTTTACCATTCCAAATGGCCTACTGGCTGATGAAAAGTAAAACCACCGGGAATTCTCTGTATCAAGAACAGGATAAACCATATCTGAAAACGATTTATTTTCTGAAGACTTGTCACCCGACTTGACGTTTCCTATGCATGAGCCCAGTGTTACGGCTGTTAGGCAAAATAAAATCTGTATGTATAATTTGTTCTTAAGCATGTATTTTAACTTTAATCAGCAATACTCATATTTTCTTCTATAAAATCACTGCAATAAACACCACCAAAATCCCCCAACCTTTTCAACATCCCTTCCCCTGATATTTTAGCTATTGTGCCTTCAGGGTTTAGATTTTAAAAAGGCAGACAAAAAACTTCATCTGCCTTTTTCATCATAATAAACCCATATTATATAAACCCCTAATTATTCTTCTCTGACAACATCAGTTAATAGCCCTCATTTTGAGAAATCGATGGAATTGACCGATCTATCTCTTTCTGAGGGATAGGACGTAGGTAATGCGTACCTCCCAACTGCCCCAACGCCGCTGTCCAAGGGTTCATCAGTGAAGTGCGCTCGATCAGTTTTTCAGTTCTTTTCAGATCAAACCATCGGGTATACTCCCCCATCAGTTCCCTTGCCCGCTCATCCAAAATCATGTCTATGTCTAAATTTCCGTTTGCCCTATATGATACTGTAGATAGGGAAGCCAAATTGGCCGGCTCTTCAGCACGCATCGGGTCAGCACCTGCATTAACACCAAGTGCTCGGTCAACTACTCTGTTATAATAAACTTCTGCACCTCCAAGGTTCCCATTGGCAGCCCCCTTTAAAATTGCCTCCGCTGCAATTAAATAAGCTTCAGCAGAGCGGAATAGCGCTAGATCATAAGTTCCCAAAGCGTCATCATAAGGAATACCCGGCTCCCAGAATTTCCACATGAGAGGTGTTTTGTCTTCCAAATGATACGGAGAAATTGGATTAATCCCGATTTCATCCAAATTCAATACCGCATATGGCTTTCGTCCTCCTACATCCATGCCTTTGTCATTATCATTGGCCGGGTTATTCCATGGAGGAAAATACAATACCGTATCTCCTTTTGCAATATTGATGGTAGTGGAAGGGTCATCAAAATCCGGGACAAAACCAACAACATCCGTCAATGCGTACATCGCTTCTACAAAATTATGATGATACCTTGTGTCTATATCCGGATCAAACAACCTGTAGGCGGCAGGGGTAACGATATAGTTTCCTTTCGCTCCATGACGGTTATAATGACTCGTTCTTCCCAATGAACCGGGAATATCTTCCGCACCGCCACCGAAAATCGAATGGTAATCATTGCCTATGGCGTACTGATGGGGCTCATCATCATCGCTCCCATTGGTTAATAGATTATCACTAAACTGCACGGCAAATACAATCTCATCGTTTTTATCATTCTTGCTAGGGAAAGTTTCTTCAAGCGGATTCTCGGCATGAAGCGGGAACAAATTGCGGTATTCCGGCTCCAGCGGATAATTAGCTATGATCATATCGGCATATTCAACAGCCTTTTCAAAATCTGAAGCTGTTCCCCCTAGAGAATTGTCAAAATTCCATCCTCGGGTCAAATGAACCCTGGCTAAAAGAAACTGTGCAGCCCCTTTGGTGGCTCTACCATACTCGGTACTCCCCTTGGCCGGCAATACCGCCTCAGCCTCTTCCAGGTCTTGAATAATTTGATCATAAACCTGTGCTGCAGGCACTTTGACCACTTCCCTGCTAGCGGTAGTAGTTTCCTCCAAAGGCATTGGGATATCCCCCCATTGTTGAACGGCATAGAAGTAAGCATAAGCTCTCAGGAATTTTGACTCCGCAACTCTTATCGCCAAAAGGTCAGGATCCATTCCTTGAACACCTCCCTGTCTTGAGATCGCAGTATTGGTCCTTGCAATCTGTTTGTAGAGCAAATCCCAAAGCGTGGTAGCTGCACCTAGATTTGGGGTAAATCGGATATCATACACGTTCAGCACGTTACCCTGATTGCCAATCGCTACTTCGTCCCAAGAAGTACTGGTAAATATATCCGTGCCCATCAACACCAAATCACGTTCTTTATGTATTTCCCGAAGCTTGGTATAATTGGAGCGGACAAGGTCTTCAAACCCTTGTTCAGTAACATAGTAATTATCTGTAGTCTGGAAGGAAACCGAATTCTCCTCCAAAAAGTCATCACAACTGGAGCTCAACAAGGTTACAAGCCCTAATGCTATTAGATATGATTTATTAGTTAATTTCATTTTTTTCTTTTTTACAGCCCGAAATAAAACGATTAGAATGAGACATTTACACCAAACAAATATGTAGCTGTGGGTATCCCATCATTATAAGTACTGGAATTAAATTCCGGATCCATCCCATCAAAATCATGGAACACAAATGGATTGCTGACTTGGGCGTACATCCTGAATTTGCTAAAACCGATACTTTCCAGCACTGCCCTAGACAGCGTATATCCGAAAGTAATATCAGAGATTCTAACAAAACTCGCATCCTGATATTGGATGGCTCCCCTGTATGGATTAGGTACCCCCGGTCCATAGTAATCATTGGTAGGATTGTTAACCGTCCAGTAATTCAGATTCAACGTATTATATCTTCCTGCACCTATTTCCCCCATCGTTCCACTTAACATGCTGTTTCTGAACATAGCTCCCTGGCTGGTATAGATCAGAAATGACAAATCAAAATTACCATAAGTCAATTTATTGGTCATCCCCATCGTCCAGCTGGGTTGCTCTGAACCTAT
>NZ_BAAHAP010000108.1:0-15683 GCF_054777495.1 Echinicola sediminis
CACCGGGTTTTGAGGAACGTTTTATGTGCCCAGACGCATTTTCACTTTCTTCCATGAGGGACAAAAAAGAGGAAATGCAATATTCCAAACTTTCCCATGCGTATAGAATCATCCTCAAGAAATTTTATGACCTGGATTTAAAAGCTGAAAATTCCTTGGTCTACAAGATAAAAGATGCCCAGCAGATCAATAAGTACTTCTATTCGGACATCAATTCAACTTATGTGGACGTCTTTACGGACATGGAACTTCCTGATCTGAAGACCGTCATGAATTCCTGCTCGGTGACTGCTTCCTGTGGCACGGAGATGGAAAAATGGCGGGAACTATTGCCATTGGAAAATTTCAGGTTTTCGGGCTTTTCCATTATCGAATTAAAAGATTTTACGGCTACTGAGACTATTTCCGAACTGAACCAGCAGCTACTGAAGGAAAGTGACTTTTCCTCTCCCAAATTTTTGGAGATTGTAGACCAGAGTGTGAAAAGCTTACTGGACAATGCTGAAATCAAAGTAGGAGTTGCTGCGTTCCAAAAGTTTGATGACAAATATTTACTTTCAGACAGAAGACTTTCCAACAGCTTTTTGATCCGTCATTTGTGTGAAGAGGGGTGTGACAAGAGTTATGAAAGTGTCATTAATTTCCTTTCCAATGTGGAAGATCCGGTATTCCTGGATGATTTTAGCATTGGTGACTGTGAAGATTCCCGAAATGCCTTTGCGGTGATCAACGAAATGGGTATCAGTGAGGTAATTATAGTGCCGCTGAAATACGGAGATAATTTGGTGGGGGTACTGGAAGTCTGCGCCTTGGAAAAAGGTACCCTAAACGCCATGAAGCTAGAAAAACTGAAAGGTATCAACCAGCCATTAGCCATGGCGCTTCAGAAAAACATGAAGCAGTTTGAATATCAGGTGCAACACATTATCCGAAAAAATTACACCGCTATCCAGCCGTCTATCGAATGGAAGTTTCATGAAGTGGCTGTACAGAAAATCATGGATCAGGAAAACGGCCTGAAGTCAGCCCTTCAGCCAGTAGTGTTTGACCAGGTTTATCCGCTGTACGCTGCGGTTGATATCCGTAATTCTTCATCCACACGTCTGGAATCGATACAAAAGGATCTTCGGCAACAGCTACAGTTGAGTCAGGATATTGTGGAGGCTGCTTATGAACTGACTCCTCTTCCCGTCCTGGAAAAAATGAAGTATAAAATCCAGCAAATGCTGGAAGACATCCAATTGATCTTGGTTGCCGATGATGAGTCGAGGATTAATTTCTTTGTTCTGAATGACCTTCAGCCCTTGTTCAGGCATTTACAGCAGATACACCCCGAACTGCAGGAGCAGATTGCTGATTACTTTGAACAGCTGGATCCGGAAATGGGACTGATGCACAAAAACAGGAATGAATTTGAGCAAAGCCTGAACATGATCAACAAGGCGATAAGCCAACATATCGATACGGCCCAAGTGGAGGCGCAAAAGATGTTTCCCCATTATTTTGAGAAATATAAAACCGATGGCATCGACTATAATATTTACATCGGTCAATCCCTGGTGAAGGACAGGTCTTTTGACCCTATTTATCTTAAAAACCTGAAATTATGGCAGTTAAGTACTTTGTGTGAAAGTGCTTTTATAAGCCACTCTTTGCTGGATAAACTTCCTATAAAACTGGAAACTACCCAGTTGCTACTGGTTCACAATTCACCGCTTTCCATTAGCTTTAGAATGGATGAACGAAAGTTTGATGTGGAAGGAGCATATAATATCCGCTATGAAATCATGAAAAAACGGATAGATAAAGCTTTGATCAAAAACAGTAAGGAAAGGCTGACCCAGCCAGGAACGATTGCTATTATCTATTCCCAGCCAAAAGAAGCCGAAGAGTATATGGATTATATAGGATACTTACAGGTAAAAGGACTTTTGGGAGAAGAGGTCGAAAGTGTGGACTTGGAAGATCTTCAAGGCATCAACGGTCTTAAAGCGATCAGGGTAGCCATTGGGGAACCCCAGTTTTCTGAAATCTCAGAAAGGAATTCACTTGGACAGCTTAAAACTGGAAGCCAAAAGTAAAAGTGGGCAACACTTCCTCCTCTCCAATGGCCACGGTTGCAGATAGCACCATTAGGTTCATTGGAGCAAGCCAAAGCCCTACTCCGTAGCTGTTGTGCCATTTTGAGGAGTTTTCATCCTCAAACCACACCCTGCCAATGTCATGGAACACTGTCATGCCCAAGCTGGCCGGAAATAGACGGGTAGTCAAGTTGTCAAATCTGATTCTGGCTTCTGTATTATTATAGAGCATTGCATCACCCATATAACGGCTTCTGCGATAGCCCCTCAAATTGTTTTGCCCACCCAAAGCCTGTGCTTGGAAAAACTCATACTCTCCCCAGTTAAGCCCTGCGCCTAACTTAGTTGCCCAGGTAACCAAGGAAGGAACACGTCTGCTCCAGTACAAGGAAAGCTCTGAAACCATCTCACCAAGAGTATTGCTGTTTTCATTTATCCCTCCATAATAGCTCAAGTCCTGCAGGAACCTTACTCCCCGGTTGGGTAGGTTGGGATGGTCTGTATTGTCAATGGCCAGTTGGACATTGGCACCGGCATAAAGCTTGGATCTGTTCAATTGGTCGATATCAATATCCGTTTGGGCATCGGAGTTAATGTACTTCCCTATATTATCCTCCTCATCCATCTTTGTTCGCTGAAGCAAGGGACCGAATTTAAAAGCGATATTCTCCCCAAAGTCTTTCCTCAGCCAGGTATTCAAATTGATCTGATTATATCGTACCCTGTAATATCTTGCCCCAAATTCATCTTTCATAAATTCAGAACGCTCATTTCCATATCCAAAGAAATTATTGACATAATCAGGAGCCTTGATGGCCGCGTCCCATTCCAAATCCAAGGTTCCCAAAAGGTCTACTGCATGGCCTTTATAATAGAGGTTCTTTGATCCCGTTTTGACCGCAATATTGCCTTTGATGCTTTGTTTTAGGGAGTAAGGTGATTTTCGGAATCCTTGCTTGGTCCATTGCACTCCCCCTCCTAAAAATATACCGTCATCCACATTATACTCTAGCGATACCAAAGGCATTAACTTGTCATATTGGAAAGCTTTTCTTTCGTAATTAAAGACACTTGAATTTTTAGAATAAAGGATTTTGGACGAGTTGCCACGCATCAGCAGGTCGGGCTCTTGCTGCCATTGATAAATAAGGTTGGCCCTTTTTTCCAAGTTACTTTGGTCGATGATTTGGTCCGGCTTAAAGCCGCTCATCAGCCTGACTTTGATCTTTCCAGGTCCCTCCCCTGTAATATCGAATTGATCCTCTCCGTCCAATCCATAAAGCCGTATTTCCCGGGTTACTGCTGGATCAAATTTACGGTTGAATATTTTTTGTTTGACATTGCCTTTTTTGGAAATCTTACTGACCTCTACATCAACTTTTCCATCCGGTTCATGTCTAATTTCAAACAGTTCATCCTTATAAGTGCCGTATACATCTACGTTTTTTGAAATAAAGTCATAATAGGTCAGGGCTTCTTCTTTCAGCCAGTTTTTGCGGTGCTTTAGCTTGTCCGCTACTTCCTTTCCGCTATACTGATAGATGTTTTTGGGCAGTCTTTGAACGGCTTTTTCAATGACTCCATCATCCATTCTTTGGATGAATTTATCCACTTCCTCTTCCCAGTCTTCTCTGTCCAAATCATTTAAAAATGATCGGTCAAAATACCTTCCGTTAAACATAAAACCGTTTACATCACGTAATTCATAGCTAAAGCCCTGGAATTTGGGCATAATCCATTTTCTGCTGGCTATTTTGGGCAATATGCCTTCGTTTACAAAAAATGCCTGGTCCCTGTCCCTCGGAACTGGCACGAATTCCCTTCCTTTTTTGGTTTCCAGACCTATCCATCTCCACTGGTCGTCATGACGGTCCCAATCCCCAATGAACAGGTCCAGTAGGCGGGCTCTGAGGATTTTCTTTTGGTCCAACTCATAATCTTGGTCTTCCAAGCGTTTCCGGAGCATTTTGTCCGTACTGTAGAACTTATAATCTTCGTCTTCAAGGTTGTCCGGTTGGATTTCCCGCTCTTCAAACAGGTACACTGCACCTCCAAAATCATCTTGGTAAATTCCCAAAGCAGGATCATCAGGAAGCCATACCAATTCTGGTTCGGTATGATACACTTTGGCAGCCTCTGCCAACGGTGGAATGATCAGAGCACCATAAGGATGTGATGCTGATATCTGGTCCTGAACGATGTCATTGGCCACGGTTTTTCGCAAAACTTTGGGAATCGCTGATTCGGGATATTTTTCTACAGAACGCAGGACAAATTCTCTACCGGAAGTATCCGCCAGCCTTAGGGACCTGGTCTGCATGCCCCCTCCCCTTTTTACAATCCTCATCCGCTCTTTAATAAGGTCAAAAGTCCTAAAGGTAACAGCTTGTCCCCATTCTTGACGGTAGTTGGTACCGTACCATTTTTTCCCCGCCGGAGAAGCCTGATACTGATCACTCACCGCCACAGTGATAGAATCTTCGAAAGCCCTCCTCACATCCTCTCTTGTGGAATTATGTCTGGGGTTTTTGGGCAGGATGGTTTCCTGGTAGATAGGAACAAGGCCTTTGTCCGTACTAAAAAATGATAGCGCAGTTTGACCATCTGAATAAAGGTCAAGCGTGGCAAAACCTTGCTGGCCGTAGGTGAAACTGGCTTCCTCCTGTTTTCTTATCAGGCTTCCTTTGGCTCCAGCCCCACTAACGATATGGTGTGTCTGGTTTTCGTCAATGGTATATTGCAGCGCGTGCTCATGTCCTGAAAGCACTACTGCCCTTGGGTGATTTTTCAGAATATCACTGATACGATGGGTCAATTCCCTGTACCGTGGATGCGGAAGGTCCTGAATATTGCCCAAATAGGTTCTGTACAAAGGATAAATAGAGCCAATGAGAGGCAAAGGGATGTAGAGATCAGGATTAATGGCGGTGAAAGGAAAAATATGGTCCTTCCAACTAAAGGCCCCATTGTGTTCCCCAAAAGACTTTATGGGGTGGTGCATGGCGAGAAAAACTGCTTTGTCTTTATTGGACAATACCAAATCTTCCACTGCTGCCAGAAATTCCTCGTCCGATTTGAATTCACAGTCCGAATCCACTGAGGGTTTGCTATAGTCGTCTTGCAACCACCATTGACTGTCGATAAAAATGATGGCAGCATTATGGTTGAGACGATATAAATAGGGTCCTGGGCATCCATCTCGGGGTACCCACCGTAAGTTATTTAGTTGCAGGGAATCTAAGTATTGTTGGGCCCTGAGTACCGCTTGTAATCCATTTTTCCCTCCCTTTTCCCAGTCATGGTTTCCAGGGATTACCCATACTTGTCCCTTGACCAGATCGGCAAGACGGATTTGTCTTTCCAGTATCAGCTCACTTTCAGCAAGGTGAATGTCACCCTGCTCTGGAAAGCCTTTTGGATAGATATTATCCCCCAATAAAATCACACTGGACGGGGTCTTTACGGAATCCTCTTGGATCATGTCGATGACCAAATCAGTTACTGGATGGATCCCATCTTCCAATTCTCCCCCATCACCGATCAGGTAAATCCTGTGCTCCAAGGTCTGTGCTTGAAGGCCTGCCAGGCTTAAGAAATAGAGGCCAAGGATAAGTAGGATTTTATTCATAGGGTTAAGGCTTGTAAGCGAACATCAAAATATTGGCATTACCATCTTGGGCCTCGTTCGAGATAAACATATCTCCATTATTACTGAAGCATATTCCTTCCGCTTGTTTAAATACTCTGGGGTTTAGTCGGTAAAGTTTTTCCATGTCCCCAAAGCGGTCCTTGATCAACAGCCACTTACCCACCGATGACAGCACGTACAGTTTTTTTTCTATAGGGTGCAGGGCGATGGCAGAAGGTTTTACGGTAAGTTTGAACGTATCTTTTTCCGTGAGCAATTTTCTCATTTTCTTCTCCGTCAGTTTAAAGCCTTTCGCTTCTCTAAACTGTTTTGAACCCAGGTCAAAGAAAAAACCACTGGCCACATTGTCATCCTTATCCAATTTACACTCTTTACAGTACAAAAGCAGGGTATTTTCATCAAATTGGGCCAAACTTTCGAGATCCCTCTTTCCTTCAAAGGGAAAATCGTGTTTAAGGGAATTGGCTTTATCAGTGAAAATGTCCGTTACCTCGTAAATATCCCCATTGCTTTTAAGGGCAAAGAGGCCTTTTTGCGTAAATAAGATATCCTCGGTATCCATGTTTTTAGCGAATTTGGATTTCCGTAAAATCTTATTGTCAGGCCATTTCAGTTCGTATACCACAGAGGCCTCATCCTGAATAGCCCAGATATGGCCGTTTTCCCCTATGGTGAGACCGGATATTTCATCTAGTAGTTGTGGGAGGACCATTTTTACAGGCTGGTTCAAATCATAAGTTTGTGGACTTTGGTAATCTCCATCAAACCGTTTTTCCCTCCAACCACAAGAAGTGGTAACGATAAAAAAGACATAAAATAGAAACTTATAGCTTTTCATTACTTTAGTAAAATAATGCTGGTAAAATTAGTTCATCCAAAGTACTTTTAAGCATGGAGGAAACCAAAAATAATTTGCTTCAAAAAATCGAGGAGTACGTTAGAAAGCTGTCCAATCAGTGCAATAACCGCCTTTTCAAATACCATAATCTTGAACATACCGTAGATGTGGTACTGGCAGCCAAGGAGATAGCTAAGGGATATACGCTCCATCAGGAAGACAAATTGGCTTTATTGACGGCTGCATGGTTTCATGATGTGGGCTGCTGGACCAAGTCAAAATTGGAAAACCACGAGAGCGAAGGGGCAGCATTGGCGGGAGACTTTCTGAGAAAAGAAGGTTACGGCGAAGAATTTGTCAAAAAAGTGAGTAAATGCATCAGGGCAACACAAATGCCCCAAAGTCCTGAAACATTAATAGAACAAATTCTTTGTGATGCCGATCTCTCCCATTTGGCGAAGCCTACTTATTATGATAGGTCATTACAGTTGAGGGAAGAATTACTGGCATTGAAACAGTTGGATGTGGATATACTTTCCTGGTTGAAATCCAATCTTATCTTTCTCGCAAAACATCAATATCATACGGCCTATAGCCAACAACATTTTGCCCAGGGCAAACAAGAAAACATGACACTTATGGCACAAAAAATTGAAGAAACTGAATCCATAAAACCAGCTAAAAAGAAAAAGAGCAAGAAAAAGAAAGGTACCGAGCGGGGCGTGGAAACCTTATTTCGGACCACTTCAAGGAACCACCTGGAACTCTCCTCCATTGCGGACAATAAGGCAAATATCATGATTTCAGTCAATTCGATTATTTTGACCATTATCGTCTCTGTACTGCTGAGAAAGCTGGAGGAATATCCGAATTATATCATTCCCACCGTTCTTTTGTTGAGCACAAGTTTGGTCACCATGGTGTTTGCCATTTTAGCGACCCGCCCCAACGTGACCTCCGGTAATGTGACCCAGGAAGCGATTGATAATAAAACCGCCAACCTTCTGTATTTCGGTAATTTTCATAAGATGGACCGCAAGGAATACGAAGTGGCCATGCAGAAAATGATGGTGGATGAGGAATTCCTCTATGGCAGTATGACCCGGGATATTTATTATTTGGGCAAGGTGCTTGCCAAAAAATATGTTTTGCTAAGAAAAAGTTATACCGTATTCATGTTTGGGTTTATCGTTTCCATTCTGGCATTTGTCGTTGCTTCGGTGTTTTTTCCGGTGGACACTTATTGATCCCGCCCTGTGGGTAAGTCAATGCTACTAAGTTAAAAGGGATATTGACCACAGATGAATACAGATAAACACAGATGTATTATTCTACCTCCTCTCCACGTTCTGTTTCCTCACAGAACGTTATCTTCATTTTCTTCATTTTAAGGAATTGCAGCAGAGTTTCATCCTTGATGATATCAGGCCTGTGGAGATACAAGCCGGGGATGAGGGAATGATTTATTCAAAAGTCTGTGTTGGATTTTTTTAGTTTGACGTTTTCGATCCATATATTCCTATACAGCACCTCATGCCCTTCTGACTGCAGTTTGAGCCCTCCGGGTCTATCTGTGATTCCTTTGCCTCCATCATTGCCACCGTCCAGACCGGAACTCGGTCCTCCCCAGACCTGCTGGATAGATTCATTTTCATGGATTTTGGTGCCATTGAAATAGATGGTTACCAAGGCTTTTTCTTTGAGTTTTCCTGCTTTATCGAAGCGGGCAGCCCTGAACTGAATATCATAGGCATTCCATTTCCCCAATCCATTGTATATTTCATAAGGGGCGGCTTTTTCATTGATAATAGCCCCCATGCCATGGGAAGTGGTATCACCGTCCAATACCTGGATTTCATAACGGTTTTGTAAATATACCCCGCTGTTTCCCCCTTTATGGGGAATCAAGAATTCAATGTGCAGTCGAAAGTCACGGAATTTTTCCTTGGTCACAATGTCAGCAGCACCATACAGTCCATTCGCTGCGGCTTCATCAAAAGTATTCAACACTTTTCCACCAGCAACGGGGTCATCCGACAACTGCCATTTTATGGGCAAAGACGCTTTTAGCCGTGGGCCTTCCCAATAAGTCCATTTGTCATCCAGCATCTCCCTGGACCCGTCAAACAACCATTGCGCATCTGCTGGCTTTTCAGCCCCTACCCCCAGCTGTTGGGCATTGCCGAAGCAGGGCAATAATAGCAATGTAAAAAGTATGGGGATAAGTAGATTTCCTGATATTCTAAAGTGCAACATGCTTTATGATTTTTGTAGAGACTAAATTTAATCATTGTTAAATCAATTTAGCAATCATTTTACAATAAATTCCTTCTCCATGTTCTGTGTCCTCCTAGAACAATTTCACCTTTTTCACACTTCGTAGATTAGAAATTAAGCAAGGTTTCTAGAGGGGATGATCGTAGTCCACGAATTACACATATTTACACTTATTTTTTTGTTTTGCTAAAGATTTTCAAACACCCAATCTATTGCCTTACCGAAAAATTAAGGAAGAAATGAAAAATTTGAAAAGCACATCAGATAAATATATCCGTGTTCAGCCTTTTCATCCTTGGTTAATATTTCCCTCTCTATGTTCTTTGGCCTCTCAGAATATTCATCTCTTTTCCCCTTATGGTATCTTAAACTGAATTTTCTGAAGGGATAAATCCCGGCCTTTGTATTAACAGGCCGGGATTTGGCAGTATGGTTCTTCAATGGGGTTAATGGTGATGCCCTCCCTCTCCTTTTTTCATCTCTGCAAGAATATAGTAAGCCTTATTGGTGACATACTGCTTGGTGGAATCAGCCGCATTTAAGAAGCTGATTCCACTCCATTCTCCGTCCTGGATAAGTGGCACTACTTCCACTGGCTTGAAGCTCCAGTGGTCGCCTTCTTTTTCAGCGGCAAAGAGCAAGTACTTTTCCCCTTCCTTGACCATCGCCCCTTCCTTTACAGCAAGTTGTGGCAGTTCTTCGGTGATCACCTGGCCTCTTACGTACATTCCTGGAATCAGTAGTCCTTTTTTGTTTTCGATCTCGGCATGGATATGGACCGCTTTGGGCTGCTCCTCAAAGGATTTTCCCACGGCATAGATTTCTGCCAGCATTTCGTCCTCAGGTAAAGTCTGTACTTTGAACCTTACCTTTTGCCCTTCCTTTACTTTATAGACATCCTTTTCAAACACCATTAGGTCGGCATGGATATGGTCTATATTGACCACCTCAAACATACTGGTCTGTGGTGACACAAATTGACCGGTCTTTACTTTTACCTTTTTAATATAACCGCCAATAGGGCTTTTGACCGGGACTGATTCCATGATTTCCCCTTCCTGGATCTTTTGTACAGGGATCCCCAGAAGTTTAAGCTGGCTTTCCAGTCCCTTGACATTGGCACGAAGGGAGGCCAATTCTGCTTTGATTTTTTGTAGGTCCCTGCCTGATCCCACTTCTTTTTCATAAAGGGTAGCCTGACGCGAGAATTCACTTTCCAGATATTCCAACTGATGATAGTTTTGTTGAAAATCCATCTGTAATCTGATCAGGTCGGGATGGCTAAGGGAAGCAAGTACCTGTCCTTTAGTTACCTTATCTCCTTCGATCACTTTGATGGAAGCTATGTTGGCGCCCAATATGGCTGTAATGGTGGCTTCATTCTGTGGTGGCACTTCCAGCACACCATTAGCTTCCACCAGTGCACTAAGCGTTCTTCTAGGTACTTTTTCAAACTTAAGGGCCAATGACTGAACTTGTTCGGCTGAAAGTTCTACCATCCCTTCATGGTCCCGTTCTTCTGTTGACTCTGATTCAATATGGTGTTCTTTGTCCGAAGGACTACAGGCAAACACTAATGCCGTTAAACAAATGATATATATGGAATTGATTTTCATTTCACTTTTGGTTTAAGGGATTCTCGTAATAGGCCAAACTGATTTTACTTTGAAGATACCGGTCCAGTGTTTCCAAGGCTCCCAACTTGATTTTGATAACATCTTGGATGTTTTGGATAAAGGTGATATAATCGATGGCCCCTTCTGAATAGGACAAGACGGCGGCATTTTCCTGTTCTATGGATAGCGGAAGGGCTTCTTTGGTGTAAAATTCGTACGAAGCCTTCCATTTCACCACTTGCTCATAGGCGTTTGCATAAGCTGTCCTTAGTTCCAACCGCTCATTTTGATAGAACTGCTCGGCTTGTGAAGCACTGAGCTTGGCGGCTTTTACTTCGGCCTGGGTCTGGTGAAAAGCCAAAGGAATATTCAGTCCTATTTGAAAAGAGCTGTATCCCCTTACCTCATTCACCTCCTGCCAACCATACTGGGCATTGATTTTGGGCAAATAACCTGCGCTGGCCTTATTTATACCAGCTTGGGCAAGCTGTCTTTTTTCATTGGCCAAGTTGAGGCTGGGGTGTTCCACCAAGGCAAGTTTATTTCCCTGAAAGGTATCTAACATCCGCTGTTCTCCGATCATCTTTGCCGTAAAAACAGTGTCGCTTACCAGCCAGAGGTTGAATTTCTGGACAGCCATGAGATAATCACTTTGGGCCTGGTGCAGTTGGATAGTAGCCTGTTTTGCCTGACTTTGGGCGGAAAGCCATTCAAGTTTGCTGCTGGCCTCCGTTTCATACCTTACCCTGGCAGCCCTTTCAAACTGTTGAAATAAGGAATCCATCTGGGACATCAGTTGATGACGCTTCTGGGTAATATAGACTTCGGAATAGGCCATGCTCAGTTCCTTGACCAGTGCGGCGGCTGTCAAATTACGGGCTGCTTCTGCCAATACCACCTTTTGGCGCTGGTATTTCAGTTTTGCAGGGGCTCCGAACAAGTCCATCTGTTGTTGTGATATCCCTACTTTGGTATATACTCCAACGCCCTCTTTGAGTTCTTCTCCGCCGGTAAATACTTGTGTGTTGCCCATATCCCAACTTGCCTTTTTTAAGGCGCTTTGTTTCTCGATCTCCAGCTCACTGCTTTTGAGCAAAGGATAGCGTTCTTTCGCCATTTTTATGGCCTGGTCCAAGTCCAAAGGAATGGGCTTTTCCATGGATTGGGAATACCCTTTAGGAATCGAAATAACCAGGAAAACTGCCAAAACAGTATAACTGGCCAACTTGGGCTTCAGTTTTAGCTCCCGTCGTTCTACCCATTGGTAAAGAATGGGCAAAATGAACAGGGTCAACAAGGTGCTGGTCACCAGCCCACCAATGACCACGGTGGCCAAAGGGCGCTGGACTTCAGCTCCGGCAGAGGCAGAAATGGCCATGGGTAAAAAGCCGAGGATATCGGTCAAAGCCGTCAACAAAATCGGACGTATCCTTCTTTTGGTCCCGTCCTTTATGCGCTCTGTTAAATTGGAAACTCCCTCTTGCTTAAGTTCATTGAGGCCATTGATCATTACCAGGCCATTCAACACGGCCACTCCAAAAAGTACGATAAAGCCCACTCCTGCAGAAATGCTGAAAGGCATATCCCTTAGCCATAGCGAAAAAATCCCGCCTATGGTAGACAGTGGAATCGCTATGTAAATCATCAATGACTGTTTCAATGATCCCAAAGCAAAGAATATCAACAAAAATATGGAAGCCAGCGCAATCGGTACAACCATTTTTAAGCGCTCGGTGGCGCGTTCCAGGTTTTCAAAAGCACCTCCATAGCGGATATAATATCCTGCGGGCAGACTTAACCCAGCGTCAAGTTTTTCCTTTATTTCTTCAACCAACGACTTAATATCCCTACCCCGCACATTGATTCCTACATAGGTCCGGCGATTGGTATTGTCCCGGCTGATCTGCATAGGGCCCGGTTGGTAGCTGATTTCTGCCACTTCTTTCAGTGGGATCTGGGCTCCGTGGCTGGTATTGACGTAGAGGTTTTTGAGGTCATTGATCTCGGTTCTGTACAGGGTGTCCAAGCGTACCACCAAGTCAAATCGTTTTTCCCCTTCAAAAATAGAACCTGCTTTTTTTCCGGCAAATGCCGTTTGGACTACCGTATTCAGGTCTTCTACGTTCAGGTCATATTGGGCCAATTTGTCGCGGTCATAGGCCACGGTCATTTGTGGGAGTCCAGTGGTGGCCTCTACCCTCATATCGGCTACCCCTTCGATTCCCCCTATCAATGCCCCTATCTCATTGGCCTTTTGGGCCAGGACATCCAGGTCTTCACCATAGAGTTTTATCGCGATATCCTCCCTTACTCCCGTCAGAAGCTCATTGAAGCGCATTTCTATGGGCTGTGTGAATTCATAGTTTACTCCCGGAACCACACTGATTTTTTCCTTGATTTTTTCGATCAGATCCTCCTTAGAATCAGCGGAAACCCACTCCTCTTTTGGTTTTAGGATAATAAAGGAATCACCAATATCCATGGGCATGGGATCGGTGGGTACATCTGCTACCCCAAACCGGCTCATTACCTGTTCCACCTCCGGAAAATTGTCCAAGATGATGTTCTCAATCTGCGTGGATGTTTCAAGGGACTCTGCAAGGGAACTTCCTGGCTGCAATATGATGTGAAAAGCAATATCCCCCTCGTCCAATTGGGGAATAAACTCCCCGCCCATCCTGCTGAACATAAATACAGAAAGTGAAAACAACAGCACGGCAGAGGCAAGGACCCATTTACCGTATTTCAAGGCCTTGTTCAAAGCAGGTTCATAAACACGCTGTAACCAGCTAACTACCTTGTCCCCGATTCCAGGTTTTGCATTGGACTTAACCCTGATAAAAACCGAAGAAACCATGGGCACATAGGTCAAACAAAGCAGCATGGCTCCTACCATGGCGAAAATAAAGGTGAGGGCCATGGGCTGGAACATCTTACCTTCTACTCCCTCCAGTGCCAAAATCGGCAAGAATACAATCAGGATGATAAGCTGACCGAAAAAGGCCGAATTCATCATCCTTTTGGAAGCCTCAGTGGTTACCTTATTTCTTATACTTGATGTAATCCTGCTGCCACTAAGAACCTTTTGATGCAGCAAAAACACGGTGCTTTCGACGATAATGACCGCTCCATCCACGATAATTCCAAAATCAATGGCTCCCAAGCTCATCAGGTTTGCCCAGACGCCAAATGCATTCATTAGGATAAAGGCAAACAGCAAGCTCAGCGGGATGGTAGAAGCCACAATCAGGCCGCCCCTCCAGTTGCCGAGTAAAAGTACCAGCACAAAGATCACAATCAGTCCGCCTTCCAAAAGGTTGGAAGTCACCGTTTGGGTGGTGTTTTCCACCAATTTACTCCGGTCCAAAAACGGTTTGATGGATATTCCTTCCGGTAAGGATTGTTGTATTTGGCCGATGCGTTCTTTTACCGCATTGATCACCTGGTCGGAATTGGCGCCTTTGAGCATCAGGATCATGCCTCCGACAGCTTCCCCTTCCCCGTTTTTGGTAAACGCGCCATAGCGTACGGCTTTTCCATAGCGTACATCTGCTACATCCTTGATGCGGATGGGAAATCCTTCTTGGTTGGCAATGACGATGTTCTTTATTTCATCGATGTTTCTGACCAGGCCTTCCCCCCGAATGAAATTGGCTTGATGGTTTCGCTCGATATAAGCTCCTCCTGTATTCTGATTGTTTTTGTGTAAGGCCGTATAAATATCACCTATACTGATGCCGATGGCGCGGAGCTCGTCCGGTGCCACGGCCACCTCATATTGTTTGATGTTTCCACCAAAGGCATTCACTTCGACCACCCCCTGAACCATGGCCATTTGGCGACGGATGATCCAGTCCTGAATGGTTCTTAGTTCCGTCGCGCTGAATTGGTCTTTGAACTCCTCTTCTACTTCTAAGGTATACTGGTATATTTCACCCAAGCCCGTAGAAATCGGTCCGATCATGGGGTCTCCAAAGCCTTGGGGAATTTCTTCCCGTACTTCGTTCAGTTTTTCGGCCACCAATTGTCTGGGCAGATAAGTGCCCTGTTTGTCTTCGAAGACGATGGTGACCAAAGAAAGTCCAAACCGGGAAACGGACCTTACTTCCACTACTCCGGGCAGATTGGCCATGGCCAATTCCACGGGATAAGTGATAAACTGCTCAATATCTTCTGTCCCCAAATTGGGAGCCTGGGTGATGACCTGTACCTGATTGTTGGTAATATCAGGTACTGCATCGATAGGAACCTGGCGCATGCTCCAAATTCCCGCCACTATTAAGGCAACCGTAAACAGGGTAATAATGAGCTTATTATTGATAGAGAATGCAATAAGCTTATTAATCATATGTGTTTGATGATCTGCGGCTTCTCTGACTTCATAATAAGCGATATCCTTCTAAGAATACAGCCTAGTGACAGCAGCCATAAAAGCGATGTGTTTAAAATCTGGTGTAAATAACCGTCCCAACTTGTTACCCCGTCGATCATACGACTTTACATAAAACCTTCTGAAAGTTCGGTTTTATGACAATGGAAGTAGGCCTAACGAATAAGTTTGGGACAGTGAAGTCCTTAAAAGACTTTAAGGAGGACACAATAGTCCTTTTTATCAGGAGAATTCGCGCCTTGGGGGCTTCAAAAAATCAAAAATATAATTACTATGGAGGTCATTATCGAGCGTGCTGTGGACGCTCCGGTATGATTGGACAAATTTGATGTCGACGTCTTGGGCAATCGTGAAATGGATATGGCAGCAATGGCATACACACAAAGGAGAGCAGTCGTCTTCACCGGAACTGTGCTGATGTCCATCCTCTTGGCTGGCCACAAGCACATCTGCATCATCATGCCTAACCAAAGCTTCTCCATCAGCACATGGTATGAGCATAATAGCCAGCAAATAATAACGCAATATGACCTCGACAAGCTTCATCTTCTACAAATATACCTATTAATCCAGTGCAATAGGATTGCAAGGAAAGGATAATTCATTTCTATGGAATGATTAAGTTATTGTAAAATTTCATGTTAGGGTCCCTAATGCGGCTATTTTTTAAATAACTTAGATTGTTTTTATAATAATACGATTATCCGTAATTACACCAGTAAATTTATTTCTCACGGATTCCACAGAATTACACGGAATTAAAAATCTTTTCTGTGGGCTTCTGTGCATTCTGTGAGAGATGGTTTGCTAATTTAGAAGAGCTAATGGTGTC
>NZ_BAAHAP010000109.1:0-15628 GCF_054777495.1 Echinicola sediminis
GGTTTGGTAGGGACGGCCACGGAGACGGTTATACGGTTGCTTTCAGAATTTAAAAAAGATAAGCTGATCAAATTTGATGGAAAGAAAATTATCGTGCTGGACAAAAAGGGCCTGGCGAGGCTGTCAGACTTCTACAATAACTGATCGATCACAGTAATTTATAACATATAAAACGAATCCCGGGCATTTATGTCCGGGATTTTTTTATGCATTTCAAAACATGACTTTTATCAGTTTTTGACTTTCTAAATGTCATACTTAGGGGGCTTTCAGCTTTATAGATTTGTGACATACAATCAAGGGTCATAAGATGGAAGGAAATTTAGTAAGTCATTTAGAGATACCGGAAGCGCTTTTAGGAGTAAGGTATGAGAAAAAAATGTCCTTGGATTTTTTTAAGAAAGAAGTGGGCAATGATTTTAATCAGCAGGGCGATCAGGTAAAATTAGTTTTGGCAAATCTTCCCAAAGTATTGGACTGGTTACATGGGCAGCAATATCCCCAGGTGTTGGAGAAAAAGGCCTGTGATATTCCTATACTGCTCTTCGATAATGGTCTCTCTTTCCGGAAATTATTGTTTCATTATGACGGAAGTCCCTCTTCGGCGAGTATCATTAAGGACTTCCTACAAATGTTTGAACTGCACATCAAGGACAGCCAGGCCACGATTATTTCCCCAAGCTTTATTCCTAAATCCAAGATCCAAGAGGAACAATCTTTAACCAAACTGATCAGTAAATATACCAGGGAAACCAGTTTTATAAAATTCAATTTTACCAAAATAGGGGATTTTTGGTCCTACGCTACCAAGAGTAAATGTACCCTTTTGGTGACCTCCAAGGGCTATCAGGCAGATTTGGCAAAAGTCCTTTTTCACTTCTACCAGGGAGAAGTTTGGTACGATAACCTATCATTTTATTTGGCCCAGGGAAGAAAATAATCTGTAATGAGGAGCCTGTCCGAAATACTTAAACTAATGCCTTACTCAGAACCAATCTTATGAAAGAAGTAAAAGATACTGCTGTTACGCTTTGCTATCATTGTGGCGATAGATGCTTGGAAGAAGTGGTTGGTTTTGACGACAAAAAGTTTTGCTGTTCGGGATGTAAGGTGGTTTATGAAGTCCTTGAGGAAAATGGTTTGTCCAGCTATTATACTTATGAAGAAGGACCTGGCACCAAAAGACAGGAGATCAGCCATTCCTTGAATAAGTTTGATTATTTGGATGAAGCGGAGATCATCCCTAAGTTGATTGATTTTCAAAATGAAAAAGAGACCCATGTCTCGTTTATCATTCCCACCATCCATTGTGCTTCCTGTATCTGGCTGTTGGAGAATCTACACCGATTGGATGCCAATATCATTTCAGGCCGGGTTGATTTTGTCAAAAAAGAAGCCCGATTTAAATATTTAAATGAAGGACTCAGTTTAAAAGGCTTAGTGGTTTTATTGGATAAAATAGGCTATGAACCGACCATTAACCTGTCCAATATCCACCATAAGCCAAAAAGTAATCCCAATAGGACACTGATTTATCAATTGGCCATGGCGGGTTTTTGTTTCGGAAATATGATGTTTTTCAGCTTGCCTGAGTACTTCAGCGAAGTGTCCATGCTGGAAGAAAACTTCAGGGGACTGTTTGTTTACCTGAATTTGGTACTGGCCTTACCTGTGGTTTTTTATTCATCCAGTGACTATTACCGTTCTGCTTGGTATGCCATTCGAAACGGTAGCATCAATATGGATGTACCCATTGTATTGGGGATTGCAGCTCTTTTCGGGTATAGCCTGTATGAGGTGTTTGGATTAGGGCAAAGCGGTTATTTTGATTCACTGGGAGGGCTGTTGTTCTTTTTGCTTATTGGTAAATTCTTCCAACAAAAGACCTATGAAAACTTGTCTTTTGATAGGGACTATACCTCTTATTTTCCATTGGCGGTAACCAAGCTTGTAGGAAAACATGAGGAGGTGGTTTCACTGCCAACGATTTGCGTTGGGAATATCATAAAAATCCGAAAAGATGAATTGGTTCCAGCGGACAGCTTGCTTATAAAAGGGGATGCACTGGTGGACTACAGTTTTGTAACTGGCGAGGAAGTGCCCGTTCCTGTCAAAAAAGGGGAAGTAATTTTTGCCGGGGGCCGACAGCGTTCAGGAACCTTAGTTTTGGCTGTTCAAAAGGCCCCGTCTCAGGGATATTTGACCGATCTGTGGAACCATGATAGTTTCAAGACTAAGGAAGAGAATGACCTCGGAGCTCTGGCCACTACCATTAGTGGCAAGTTTACCCTCGTCGTTTTGCTGATAGCATTGGTCAGTTTCCTTTTCTGGATCCAGACAGACCTTTCCTATGCCATCAAGGCATTCTCAAGTGTGCTGATTGTGGCCTGTCCATGCGCTTTGGCCATGTCTACCCCATTCACTTTGGGGAATGTCCTTAGGGTTTTTGGCCGTCAGCACTTTTACCTCAAAAACAGCCAGGTGATAGGGCGACTGGCTAAGGCTGATGCTTATATTTTTGATAAAACGGGCACAATGACCAAGCCATCGGAAGCGAGCGTGACCTTTATTGGCCGAGAATTGACCGATCCTTTGAGGCGTGTGGTCAAGGCCATGGTTGCCGATTCGATGCACCCATTGAGCCTCCGGATCAGTGCATGGTTAGGTGACATACAAAAGGATCAGCTGGAAGGACTGGAAGAATTTACCGGCAAAGGCATATCAGCCATATGGCAACCCAATATCACCGTCCGTTTGGGATCTGCCAAATGGATGGGCTTGAGCGATGCGAAGTCCAATGATTTGGGCAATAGGGTCTATCTCTCCATAGCAGGGCAAGTCCAAGGGTATTTTCTTATTCAAAGTGGCCTTCGTGATGGAATAGTGGAAGTGGTCAATGAATTAAAAGGCAAAGGGGAAGTTCATGTGTTGTCTGGAGACCATGATCACGAAAGGAGCTCCTTACGGAAGGCTTTTGGAAAAGAGGTGAAAATGATTTTTAACCAAAGCCCCAAGGATAAGCTTGCCTATATCAAAGCCCTCAATGATAAAGGGAAGCAAACGGTAATGGTGGGTGATGGGCTCAATGATGCGGGAGCCCTTCAGGAAAGCCAAGTAGGTATTGCTGTATCGGATCGGACCACTCATTTCTCGCCGGCCAGTGATGTGATCATGGATGCCGGAGCCATTGGAAAGTTATCTCAGTGGATTGACTTGGCCAAGGACAGCAGGCGGGTGATCATCAGTAGTTTTATACTCAGCTTTCTCTACAATATAGTGGGATTATCATTGGCCGTTCAGGGACTGCTCAGCCCAGTAGTTTGCGCCATATTGATGCCATTGAGCAGTATTTCGGTGGTGGTGTTTACCACTTTGGCGATAAACTTTCTCGCCTATAGAAAAGGAATAACCAAGCATTCATCATGGAAGTAATAGTTGTTTTGATCGGTGTCAGCCTGGTATTGGCAACGGGTTTTCTGCTGCTCTTCTTCAAGGCAATGAAAAGTGGGCAGTACGATGACACCTATACACCATCCGTGAGAATCTTATTTGACAAGCAAAAAAAACAACAATCAGGTAAGGATAAACCGTCAATTAAAAACAAGTAACGTATGTCAGATGTACTACTGGAAAAGTTCCAACGCGACGATAGGGTCGTGAAATCAGGTATCATCCTGGAGAAGTTCAGTTACGATAATAAAATCGTAAAATACTTTGGAGCGGCCACCATCATTTGGGGCTTAGTCGGGATGCTGGTGGGTATTTTGGCCGCCACCCAGCTTTTTCTTCCCGAGGCCAATATGGGAAACCCTTATACCACTTTTGGTCGAATCCGGCCCTTGCATACCAATGCCGTGATTTTTGCCTTCGTGGGCAATGCGATTTTTGCGGGGGTGTATTATTCCATGCCCAGGTTATTGAAGACCAGGATGTGGAGTGATAGCCTTAGCTGGATCAATTTTTGGGGATGGCAGCTGATCATTCTGGCGGCAGCGATCACTTTACCGCTGGGCTTGACCACCTCCAAGGAGTATGCGGAACTGGAATGGCCTATTGATATAGCCATTGCCTTGGTCTGGGTGGCTTTTGGGGCCAATATGATCGGTACTTTGCTGAAACGCAGGGAAAGACATATGTACGTAGCTATTTGGTTTTACCTGGCTTCTTTTGTGACCGTTGCAGTTTTGCACATCTTCAATTCCCTGGCACTTCCGGTGTCCTTCTTTAAAAGCTATTCGGCCTATGCCGGTGTCCAGGATGCCCTGGTGCAGTGGTGGTACGGTCACAATGCGGTGGCTTTCTTTCTGACCACACCCTATCTGGGACTGATGTATTATTTCCTTCCCAAAGCGGCCAACAGGCCAATTTACTCTTATAAGCTTTCCATCGTTCACTTTTGGTCCCTGATATTCCTGTATATCTGGGCGGGGCCGCACCACCTGCTTTATACCGCTTTGCCCAACTGGGCACAGGTCTTAGGGGTTGCCTTCTCCATCATGCTCATAGCTCCCTCATGGGGAGGTATGGTCAACGGTCTATTGACCTTGAGGGGAGCCTGGGATAAAGTAAGGGTGGATCCGGTGTTGAAGTTTATGGTCGTGGCGGTGACGGCCTATGGCATGGCCACTTTTGAAGGACCTTTGCTTTCGCTTAAAAATGTCAATGCGATTGCACATTATACCGATTGGATAGTGGCCCACGTCCATGTGGGCGCATTGGGGTGGAACGGCTTTTTGACTTTTGGCATGCTTTATTGGCTGTGGCCCAGGCTTTGGAAGACGGAGCTATATTCCAAGAAGCTGGCCAATACCCATTTTTGGCTGGGAACTTTAGGAATTGTATTCTATGCTTTGCCGATGTATGTGGCAGCACTGACCCAGAGTTTGATGTGGAAAGAATTCAACGAAATGGGAAGACTGGCTTATCCCAACTTTTTGGAGACCGTTTTGGAAATTATACCGATGTATATTTTCAGGGCTTTTGGAGGAGTACTTTATCTGGCTGGTGCTATAGTAATGGTCTTTAACCTGATCAAAACCGCAAAAGTGGGATGCTTTCAGGCAGAGGAAGAAGATGAAGCTCCGGCGCTTACCAAGCATGTGGCCAAAAAAGGAGAATACTGGCACCATGTCTGGGAAAGGAAACCGGTATTCTTTACCATTCTGGCTACAGTGGCCATTTTTATAGGTGGTTTGATAGAAATAGTACCCACCATCCTGGTAAAATCGAATGTGCCCACTATCAGTAGTGTGAAGCCTTATACTCCTTTGGAGCTCCAGGGAAGGGATCTTTACATCTCCCACGGTTGTGTGGGATGCCACTCCCAAATGATCCGTCCTTTCCGATCCGAAACAGAGCGCTATGGGGAATATTCAAAAGCGGGAGAATTTGTCTATGACAGGCCCTTCTTGTGGGGGTCAAAGCGGACAGGACCCGATTTGCACCGGGTAGGTAAGAAGTACCCCGATAGCTGGCATTACCACCACATGATGGATCCACGGACCATGTCTCCGGGATCGACCATGCCTTCTTATCCCTGGATGGCAACCAATCTCATGGACCACGCCGATTTGCCGGATAAAATCAAAACCCTGCAAAAACTTGGGGTACCCTATCCGGAAGGTTATGCAGACAAAGACGCCATGCAGGACTTGAGCAGACAAGCCAATGAGATTGTAAGTGGATTGCAGGAAGCTGGGGTGGAGGTAATGCCGGATGCCGAGATTGTCGCATTGATCTCTTATCTGCAGCGTTTGGGAACCGATATCAAAAAGCTGGATGCCCCAACTGGAAATAATAGTCATGCAAAATAAAAATGAATGGCCATGAAAAAAGAAATATTAAGTTCAATCGAAAACATAGAAATCTACCCGGTGATTTCCCTGCTCATCTTTGTGCTCTTTTTTGTAGGCATGGGATGGTGGGTGCTGAGGGCAGATAAGCAATACCTCACCCATATGAGTTCCCTTCCTGTAGAAGATAACCTTCACCCAAAAAGCAATGATCATGAGAAAAAGTAAAAGGCTATCAATGGCATTCCTTCTGGTGCTTTTTTCACAGGTAGGGTTTGCACAGGAGACGGAAAAAAGCTTATTCAGAACCTTAGGGGCTATGGAAAGCAGTGAGCTGGGGCTGTTGCTGATGATCGCAGTAGTTTTGGGCGTCTTGGTCCTGCTGCTGATATTAATGGTTTACCTGATGTTTTTCATCAATGTTCTTCTAAAAAAGGAAAACCCCGAAATGGCAGAGGCACCCTCTTGGTGGGAAAACTTTAAGGAGCGCTTTGTCACCGGTAAACTGAAGCCGATCGAAAAAGAGGAGGAAATCATGCTGGAGCACAGTTATGATGGTATTGTGGAGCTGGACAATTTTATGCCTCCATGGTTAAAATATATGTTTTATGGTACCCTTCTCTTTGCGGTGGTTTATATGGTCAACAATACCAGTATTGGTATGGGAAAAAGCCCCGAGGAAGAATATCAGGCCCAACTTGATGAAGAAGCCATATCGGCAGAGCAGAGAAAAGCATTGGCTTTGGCTTCTATAGATGAGACGAATGTCGTTTATGATCAGTCGGACCTGGTGTTGAATGCCGGTGGGGCAATCTATCAGAACAACTGCGTAGCCTGTCATGCCAGTGATGGAGGAGGAGGGATAGGGCCCAATTTTACCGATGAGTACTGGCTTCACGGTGGAAGCATCCAGGATGTGTTTACCGTGATCAAATACGGTATCCCAGAAAAGGGAATGATTCCCTGGCAGGACCAGTTGAGTCCTGAAGAGATACAGCAGGTAGCCAATTATGTGCTTTCGCTTAAGGGGACCACTCCGGCCAATCCTAAGGAGCCTCAAGGAGAAATATATGTGCCAAAGGACGGGGCTTTGGCGGATGAGCCTGAAGGGAACGGCTCTTTGACCGAAAATTCCTGAACCAAAATTTATGGGGCAGTATTCCAGCTGCCCCTCAACTAAATGGAAATGCAATGAGCAAGGGGCAGCATGATCAAAATTCACAAGGATTCAGAAACTCCCTGTCAACTGTAAAAGCTGATGGAGGACGCAGTTGGGTTTATCCCAAAAAAGTAAATGGGGTTTTCTATAAATGGAGGACTTATTTGTCCTGGTTCTTGTTGGCCTTATTGTTTGCTGGTCCGTTCCTGACCATTTCCGGAAAACCCTTGCTATTGCTCAATTTTTTTGAGCGGAGGTTTATCATATTGGGGCAAGTGTTCTGGCCACAGGATACCCACATCCTGCTCTTTCTTTTACTGATTCTTTTTGTCTTCATTATTCTCTTTACAGTGGTTTTCGGCCGGATTTTCTGCGGCTGGATCTGTCCACAGACCTTGTTTATGGAGATGGTGTTCAGAAAAATTGAATATTGGATCGAGGGAGATGCCAATCAGCAGCGGAAGCTCAATGCCATGCCTTGGAACCGTAAAAAGCTCATCAAAAAGGGAAGTAAGCTGCTGATTTTTCTGTTCATATCACTTTTGATATCCCATACGGTCATGGCTTATCTGATCGGGGTGAAACGGACAGCCGAAATAGTCAGCAGTTCTCCTGTGGAGCAATTGCCCGGGTTTATGGGATTGATGGCCTTTACAGGAATTTTCTTTTTTGTCTTCACCTGGTTTAGGGAGCAGGCCTGCACCGTGGTATGTCCCTATGGTAGGCTGCAAGGGGTCCTCTTGGATACCAATTCGATCAATGTGGCCTATGATTATGAAAGGGGCGAACCGAGGGGTAAGATCAACAGGAAAAAGGGGGATACGTCCCCTTTTGGGGATTGCATAGACTGTACACTGTGTGTGCAGGTTTGTCCGACAGGGATCGATATCCGAAACGGTGTACAGATGGAATGTGTCAACTGTACAGCCTGTATAGATGCTTGTGATGCGGTTATGGATAAGGTCAAGAGACCGAAGGGATTGATTCGGTATGCCTCCGAAAACAGCATAAAGGAGGGAAATCAAAAACTGATCAGTCCAAGGGTGATGGGATATTCTGTGGTGTTGCTGCTCTTGATAGGGGCTTTTATTGGCTTACTGGTGACCAGAAAAGAGTTTTCGGCTACGGTGACCAGGTTTCCTGGTATGACCTATCAAAAGAGAAACGATGGACATATCAGCAATTTGTACGAGGTGACTTTTATCAATAAGACCTTTGATAGGCAAAAGATTCACATCAGACCTGCTGAAGGAAAATACCGCATTGAGGCGAGTGCGGATGGAAACTGGGAACTGGAAGGTCAATCCAAGCTGGAGGGTCGGTTTTTTCTGGTGGTAGATGGCGGGAATGTCCGTGAAATCAATAAACAAGTGACACTGCTGATCCTTCAAAACGAGGAGGTCATTGATCGAATAGAAACAAATTTTATGGCACCCTTGCCAAAAACAAAAAAACAATAAGTTATGAACTGGGGAAAAGGAATCATACTGGTATTTGCCTGCTTTGCCGGACTTATATTTACCATGGTGGGCATCTGTATAAAACAAGACGATATTCATCTGGTCACCGAACATTATTACGAAGAGGAGCTTCGTTATCAGGAGCAAATTGAAAAGATTTCCAATACGGCGATGTTGGAGGAGGCGGTGATGAAATTCGATGCATCCAGCAAGTCCTTACAGGTTAGCCTAAAGGAGGGAACCAAAGGGACCTTATGGCTTTTCCGGCCTTCAGATGCAAGAATGGACCAGAGAATCGACTTTGCATTCGAAAATACAGAAATTCAGTCTGTTAGCTTGTCGGACCTTAAAAAAGGATATTGGAGAGCAAAGGTAGCCTGGAGCATGGACGGGAAGGAGTATTTTGAAGAACTAAAAATCAGCTTGTAATGGTCTGGACAGCGTTTTTGTTGGGTTTTTTGGGTTCTTTTCATTGTCTTGGGATGTGTGGGCCTATTGCTTTGGCAATTTCTGCCTCTGATGCCAAACAGGTACTTATTAGGAAACTATGGTACAATCTCGGAAGAATGCTTACCTATGGTACTTTGGGCCTTATGGTAGGGGCTTTGGGAATGGGGTTTCAGTTGGCTGGATGGCAACAAGGGATTTCCATAGGTCTTGGAATCCTGATTATTCTATTTGCTTTGTGGTATAAAAAAGGAGAAAGGGCCTTAAGCAAAGGAGGATTTTATCACTTTATTTCAAAAATCAAGGGGGCTTTGAGCTTTTGGCTGAAACAAGGAGGAACAAAAGCCTTTTTTATGACAGGCCTTATCAATGGACTTTTACCCTGTGGGATGGTGTATATCGCCCTTTTGGCTTCCATGGCTTTTTCCAATCCTTGGGAAGGCGCTTTGTATATGTTGGCCTTTGGGGCAGGAACAGTACCCTTGTTATTGGCTTTGATGCTTACGGGGAAATTATTTACCCCGGCTTGGAGACAGAAGATGTTCAGGATGATGCCTTATCTGGCAGTGTTTATTGGGGTACTTTTTGTGGTCAGGGGCTTAGGTTTAGGCATTCATTTTATTAGTCCTGAACTGCATGTTTTTGATCCCGTGTCTGGGGTTCCTGCTGAAATTACTATCTGTAAATAATTTTTTGGATAGGGGGTAGGATAAAGCGAAAATTAAATTAATGTCTCGCTGATTAGCGCAGATACTTTTTATTCCTTGAACCACAACATCTTTTTAGCATCCCTTTTTCGTACATTATCAGTAAGGAGGAGACATAGGAAGAAAGTGAAAATAATTCATGCCTTGACGCAACCATTCCCTTGGCCCCCTTGTATAGGCTGATGCAACCCTTTCGATATAGTGGACATTAAACCAACTAAAGCGCTGTTAAACGGGCTTTCAAAAAATGACAGAAAGTCCCAAGAATTGCTCTATAAGCAGTTTTACAGTTATGGTATGAGTGTATGTCTCAGGTATACTTCCACCAGGGAGCAGGCGGTGGAAGTGTTGAATGACAGCTTTTTGAAAGTATTCACTAAAATTGATCAATATGACCAAAAATATGCGTTTAAGGCTTGGTTTAGAAGGGTTTTGATTAATACAGCAATCAATTATAATAAGAAAAGTATCAATAATCACCATCACTTGGGGTTGGATCAAGTGGTGGAGGTAAAAGGGAGCAGTAGTCCAGAAGCATTGAGTGAGTTATCCTATGGAGAAATGATTCAATGTGTGCAAGATTTATCTCCGGTATACCGGATGGTGTTTAACCTCTATGTGATTGAAGGTTATTCCCATGAGGAAATCGCAGAAAAGCTAGAAATAAGCGTGGGGGCATCAAAATCTAATTTATCCAGGGCTCGGGCGAATTTAAGGGAAATATTAAAAAGAAATCATGAAAAAGGACTGGCGAAATATGAAAGATAATGAGCTGGATGATTTCTTCCGAAAAGGGTTAGAAGAACCTGAAGTCCCTTTTGTTCAGGAGGATTGGGAGAAGATGAAGGGTAAGTTAGCCGGCATTGAAGGAGGGACGGCACCAAACTGGTTCCAAAACTACAAAATGCTTTTGATTATTGCGGGAGCCCTTTTCTTGGGATTAGGGGCTTGGTTTGTATCGGATTATAGAAGTGTCCAAACAGAAGGGGTAGTGGATAATACTCAATTGAATATTTCGGGACAAAATGCAGCAAAAGATGGTGTGTTGGGGCAGAAGGAAGATCCCAATGGCGAGAAGGAAATTGGTGCTTTCACAGAGAAGAAGGAGCAGCAAGCAGATGGTTCACAGCCGGCAAATGAGGCTGAATTCTACAAAAGAAATAGGGGTGCTCAACTCATTGCCAAGGCCAATAGTAAGTCTGAAACCGATAGGGAGAATGCTGCCATGCTAGCCTTGGTCAATGGAAAGGCTAATAAAAGGTTGAAAGAATGGATAGTTCCCCCCAGTAAGCGTGAAATAAAAAATCTGGGGGGATTCAGTGAGAGATTTGAGGGGGACTTGTTGGATTTGAAAAAAGAACAGGTTTTGGGTAAAGCAAGTCAAGTTGAAAAGAATAAACCCCAATTCCATAACGGAAAGCGATGGAGTACAACAGCCTTATTGTCTCCAGATGTCAGTGCCCTTCAACTCAATGATATTCAAGGTTTGGGTACCAGTGTAGGGCTCAATGTGGAGTACTTTATCCATCCAAAGTGGAGCATTAATCTTGGGGCCCTTTATGCCTTTAAGACTTATGGGGCAAATGAAGGCTATCAATTGCCCGGCTACGGAAATAGATCTGCAGGGGTAAAAGGAGACTGTTACATCATTGATGTGCCATTAAATCTAAGGTTTTATGCTATCAATGGTGACTTGGACAGATGGTATATAAGTTCTGGCCTGTCTTCCTACCTAATGCTGAGGGAAAAATATTCGCTTGAATATGGTGCCAACCAAGGTTACCCCACTACCTATTCTGAGCTGGATGTCAGGAATCAGAACAGGCATTATTTGCAAGTGATCAATATAAGTATGGGATATGAAAGGGTGCTATCAGAAAAAATATCCCTACAAGTGGAGCCTTACTTTAAACTACCATTATCAGGTGTTGGAGAAGGACGGGTAAGCCTTAAGAGTGCAGGAGCATTAATAGGCTTAAAATACAGCTGGTAGAATAGATGAATCCATAAAACCAGAAAGATTGTAAGAGAAAAATGACGGACTTTTCGGCTCTATAGAAAGAGTTAAAAGGTGCGGTGGAAGATTATTGTAAAAATTAAAAACAAAAGATCATGGAAAGGTTGCTTAAAAAGATGATGTGGTGCTTGTTGATTGTAGCATCCGCAGGATTTATAGCCTGTAATGACGATGACGATGATCCTACTCCTCAGGTACAAAAGAAGGTCTACACTTTGAATTCGGTTTCTGATCCTGGCATTTCAGGAACGGTAACATTTACAAGGCAGGCCAACGGTTTTACGCTGGTGGAGATCGATCTGACGGGTACTACGGCCGGAAACTCCCATCCTTCGCACATCCATGCCAATTCGGCAAGTGAAGGAGGAGGAATTGTTGTTGACTTGACCAATGTGGACGGTGCAACGGGTAGAAGTGAAACCGTTGTGACAGAACTGAACGATGGAACGGAGATCACTTATCAAGGACTTATCAACTTCGACGGATATGTCAATGTCCATCTGAGTTCAAGTCAGTTGTCTACTTTGGTAGCCCAAGGGGATATCGGAAGCAATGCGACCGGTTCTAATGGCAATGGAGGAAACGGAGGGGGAAGCCCTGGATATTAGTGGATTAAAACCGGATTATGCAATAGGAAGCAAAATGAAAACTGAAAATGCAGAAAATCAGTCCAGATAAATCGGGAAGCGAAGCGACTGATTCTAAAGTAGTTTCATGACGTAATACTTGTGCGCCGTGGCGTAGATATGCTAATGCATATTTCGGGTTAAAGAAGAGGGAGCTGTCTCATGATGATAATAGCCGTCATCACCGGCGAAGCGATCTAAATGTTTTTGTTTGCACTTAGAGGGAATGCCTGTCTGCGGAAGGCAAGCATCCCCGCTTTTGCGGATCGCAAAGACGTGGAAGAATAAGGCGGTTTCCTCTTCTTCTAAAATTTTATCTTAAACTTAAAATTTTTAAAAAATGAAAAGATTTCAAATGGTAGTCTTGGGCTTGCTGATCGGAGGAATGTTGGCCTGTAGCAGTGAAAATGAAGAGGATATCAATCCGGGGAATGGTAATGGCGGCAATGACAGGTGTGAGGACAATATGGCAACACTCTCAGGGGAAGTGTCCACCATTATTGAAAACAATTGTGCCATTTCAGGTTGTCATGTAGCAGGAACAGGAAGGCTTAACCTGACAGTCAAAGCCAATATCATCCAAAATGCCACCCAGATAAGATCCTACACCGAAAGTGGATTTATGCCGGCTGCCAGTTCTGGTTTGACCTTGACACAGCGGCAAAAGAATGATATTTTCTGTTGGGTGGCCGATGGAGCAAAAGATAATTGATTAAGCAAGTCATGAAAGCATATATTATAGCGATAATTCTTTGGTCGGTATTGGCTACTCCGCTCTGTGGACAAGCATACCGTACCACAGAGGCGAGCGTGAGTTTTTTTTCCAGTGCTCCACTGGAAGATATCAAAGCCGATAACGAAGAAGTGATCGGAGTGTTCAATGCAGCTACAGGGGCATTTGCATTTGTGGTCCAGATTAAAGGGTTCGAGTTTGCCAAGTCTCTGATGCAGCAACATTTCAATGAAAATTTCATGGAATCGGACAAGTATCCGAGGGCTACGTTTGAAGGAAGGTTGACAGGTTATGACCTCAATGCCTCAGGTAAACAAAATGCAAGGGCAAAAGGTAAGATGATCATTCACGGCGTAGAACAGGAAATGGAAATAAATGGTGAATTGGAAGTGAAGGACGGGCTTAGGATGAAGGCCGTATTCCCTGTTCTGTTGGCAGATCACAATATAGAGATACCTAAAATTCTGTTTAAAAAAATTGCGGAAGAGGTTGAAGTGACTGTAGATTTTAAGTTTAAAAAGGATTAATAGATGATTGATAGAAAATTGTTTAAAGCGGTTTTAGCGCTGATGTTGCTTTTTCTTTTCAGTGTTGAGGGGGCAAGGGCTCAGGACAGTTTACTGGAGGAGCTTGAGAAAGAGGTGGAACCGGTGGATGAAATGGTAGCAGGAACCTTTAAGGGCACACGACTGATCAACGGCCATACGGTGGAGACCCGAGGAAGAGGGAATTTGGATTTTATTATTTCCCACCGGTTTGGTAGGGTCAATTCGGGAGGTTATAATTTTTTTGGCCTGGATGAATCCAATATACGTTTGGGACTTGAATACAGTTTCCTGGACAGGCTTACTGTTGGTGTGGGAAGAAACTCTTTTCAAAAAGTATATGATGGATTCATCAAGTACAGATTGCTCGACCAGCAAAAAGGCAGTACCAATATTCCTGTAACACTGGCCTGGCTTTCCAATGTATCCCTCAATACATTTAAAAGGCCGGAGCTTCCGATGAATTTTGAGCGCAGGCTTGCCTATGCACATCAATTACTTATTGCACGAAAATTTTCGGAGCGTTTTTCTTTGCAGCTTACACCAAGCTATGTTCATCAAAATCTTGTACCGACAAGGCAAGATGATAATGATCTGGCAGCAATGGGAGTAGGCGGAAGGTTCAAATTAACCACCCGGACTTCCCTGAATGCTGAATACTATTACCGCATCAGCCCCTCAAATGACAACTACTATAATGTAGTATCCATAGGTTTTGATATAGAAACGGGAGGACATGTGTTTCAGCTCCATCTTACCAATGCCCAGTCAATGACCGAGACAGGTTTTATTCCTGCCACAACGGGAGATTTTTGGAATGGTGATATTCATTTTGGTTTCAATATTTCCAGGTCGTTTCAACTGAATGAAAAAGGCAAAGCGTGGTAGGTGTTCATCAATGAATGTTGGAGTGAATATAGGAATCCACATTGTGCTTGGTGATTACTTCTAGGGGGAACAGTTCGGTTTTCGGGGCGATTTTTTTGAACAGAAGGTGGTTGGCAAGATGGTGTATGCCCCTATAGACTTGTCGGTTTGGGTTCTGATTGATAAGGAAATCAATATGGTCTGTTTTCAATAATTCGATATTTTCCTTTATCAGATCATAACCAACCAAGCAAATATGGGGCAACTGGTTTTTTCGGATAATATTGGCCGTAAGTTTGGCGCCTGAGGAAGTAGGGATAAAAAGCCCCTTGATGTTATGTTTGTGTATGGCTTCCATAATCTTGGCTTCAAACAGCTTCATGTCATCGCCTTCTATAATAATGGAATTGACTTCCGTTTGGTTTTTTATGTCTTCTTTAAAATATTCCCGGAAGCCTCTTTCCTTTTCCCGAAGGTGGACAGAATGCTGTATGTTTTCTCTAATATGCAATATGGCCACAGTTCCCTCTATTCTTTTTGTGGAAAGATCGATCAGTGAAGCGGCCAGCCGTCCACTTTGATACAGGTCTTGACCGATAAAGGCCATCGGAGAGACTCCTTTGATCATCGTGTTATAATGAACATAGGGGATCTGCAGGCGGTCGAGCTCTTTAAAAAAGGTCAAGGCCTCGTTTAGAAATATAGGGGCGCTGATCACTGCATCCGGTTGGTCCTTTAATACTTTTTGAGTTGCTCTTTCAAAGGATTGTGCATTGTTCAGTTGAAAATAGTGCGTGTCTATCTCCATCTGGTAAGACAACCACTCTTTCTTGGATGCGGGCAAACTTTCCAAAGAGAGTTTCCAATAGGGGTCCTCTTCCGGGTGGGGAGTCAACAGGGCTATTTTATAGGTTTTGCTGGATCCCAGTGTTTTGGCAAGTAGGTTTGGCGTATAATCGATTTCTTTTAGGACTTTTTCTACTTTTTCACGTGAGGAGTCCGACACTTTGCCTCTTTTATGTATCACCCTATCAACTGTTCCTACAGAAACGCCCGATAATTTGGCGATATCCTTTATCCTAATGACTTTATTTTTTTCCATTTTTTTGCTCCTAATTGTCTTGATTCTTTCAGTCAAAAAATATCTGCCCCATAAAAGTTATGTACTTTTTACAACTTGTGCGAACAAGTACTGACTGGATTTTTACAGTAATAATTTTTACGAATTAATGATTTTTTAATTAAAAATCCTTCTTGGATAGGAAGTTTTAACAA
>NZ_BAAHAP010000110.1:0-15555 GCF_054777495.1 Echinicola sediminis
GGATCAGTTTGGACATCAATACGGAAACCTAATTATTTAGTGGAAATTTCCCTTCCCTGGGGCTAGCCCCAGGGAAGGGAAAGGACAGAGTTTAGCTAACACTCCCGTTTTATTTTGTGTTTCTCATGATTTGCCAATCTATGTACCAATACGAGGCAGGATAACCTTTGTTTTTAAAGTGGTTAATATTACTATTAATCTTTGAATTACTAACTGTTGGAGGTCTGAAAATGGTTGATTTGCTTTTAAAGTTTATTTACATCTATCCCCCTTTGTAGACATCTACAAAGTCTAGTATTCCTATTTAGGCGCTCGGATTTATTTAGAAGGGGAGCAATAAATTCAAATTTTAGGATAAAAACAGATAACCTCATTTTCTAGTGCCCTATCATATGATTACTTAATAAGACCTAACGCTGTGGGGCAGTATTATTCATTAGGGACGTAATGGATGGCTATCAATATCCATTCCATACTAAAAAAATTAATCAAGATAACCTTAATAATAAATGCATACCTAAACTATTTAATATGAAAAAGATTATACCCATTATAACCTTTTGCTTCGTACTATGTAATTCCCTATTTGCCCAAAAGGTCGTCCCAACCATCACCAGGGATGGGGATACACGGATATTGGATAAATCCAACTATCCATTTATTGCAGAAAATGCAGATGGTATTCGATTAACCTACAAGGATTGGGCAGGTTATTCGGATGCACAAATAGCCACCATTTTTAACAATCTTACCCATAAAAATGCCCTGCACCATGCAGTGTGGCACAATCAGGATGTGGCCAATTCTACTGTAGTTACCAAAATGCCTGAAGGGTCAAATGTCTTGGCTTTTATGCTCTATCAGGAAGGGGACGGCATGAATGTCAACGATTGGAACACTATTATGGCTCAAAATCCACCTTTTCCAATGTTGGCCCATACCCGTAAATTTCATACAGATAGCAGGAGTGATGATTTTCGTGCCCAAATATTGGTTGCCGATGGTGCGGAATTTGAATTTCAGATGGATGACCCTGCCAAGTACCAGCAAGCTGCGGATTTGCTGGAATTCTGTGTTAGCAATAATAAAATATGTTCTTTCCTGACTACTTACCAACGCAATCACGAGTATAACCTTAGTGCCTACAAAGCATTTTACTATTACTTAAAAAGATACTTTAAGGAGAAAAATAAGTCGCATTTTTTAAAGTCAGATTTGGTGATTTTTAATGTCAACTGTTACAATAATGATGAAGTATTTCCGGATGCTGATGATGCCGGAGGGACGTTTGGGGTGGCTCGTTGGCTTATCAAGCAAAAAACAGCTGATGACTGGATTCAACCTCATTTGTCTTTTACAGCACCTCAAAATGATGATTATTTTCAGAACCATGCCAATATTACAGTAAACGTCGCAGTTGATTACACTCAAGATCCTATAGCAAATATAAAATTATACAAGGCGAATAATGAACTCATTGGGATTGATTATGCGGCACCCTATGAGTGGAGCGGGGGACTGCTTGATGACTTGACTACAGGTATTCATCAGCTGAAGGCGGTGGCCACCGATATCAATGGCAATACCAGTGATAGGATCATTCAAATCAGAATAATGAAAGATCCGATTTCTGTTCCTGACCGCTTTAAGGCATCCGATGCTCATGACTATAAACTTAGGAATGAGCCCATCATTGAGGAAGGACTTATCAGGCATGTGTATAAGGATGAATGGGTTACCTATAAAATTGATGTGAAGAAAGCTGGTTACTATGACGTTGGAGTAGATTTGAAAGTTCAGCGTTCCAAACAATATGGCGGTACTATAATTCTAAATAAAGGAACATTTGGTGCCCTGACCGAAGTGGGAAGGTTTACCACCATTACCAATGACCCGGATCAACCTACCTTACCCGACTTTACCGAAAATCCTGAAGTAACTATGGATAGCATTTGGTTTGATGAAGGTTTGCAAGAGATAACCTTTACTTTTGATCATCCCTCGGGAATTACCAGACCACAATTCTATTTGTTCTCCTATGATTTTAAATTGCTGGGGGCGCCGACCATTGAGATCAATACCCCCTCGCTCAATAGTAATGGGGAGTACGATAGAATCACTGCTCCTGGCAAAATCGTAATAGCATCCAATATTACTCCTGTGAACGGAGAAAGCATAGAATATGCTGATTTATATATCAATGGCAATTTTGTCAGGCGAGATTCCAGTGCTCCCTACTCCTGGAATGATGAGGACCAGGACGCAGCCCAATTAAGTAATTTGCCGGAGGGCGTGTACTCCATGGAAATTGTGACTGAGGATGATCAAAATAACAAGGCCTATAAAAGGTTTGAATTAAAGGTGGTGAACCGTATGCCCTACACCAATTTGACTATTCCAGGAACAACTCAAGCATGGCATTTTGATATTGGAGGCGAAGGAGCCGCTTATCATGACTTTAACGTGGGATACGAGCGAGGTCTTCCAGAGGAACGAAATCCCCGGCGGGCTATAGCCGGAAAGGAAGACGTGGAAATTGATGCTGTTCAGGGAGATTTTGCAGTGAGTGGTATCCGGGATGGAGAATGGCTTTCCTATACCTTTGAATCCGTTGATTCGGGTCAATATGAAGTGTCATTTTTAGCCGCCTCACGAATTGGGAAAAGCGCCAATATTAAGTTGCTCTTGGACGGTAAGGACCTTGGTGATGTGGTGATCACTGGAACTGGAGCCAATTTTAGCGATTATGAATGGTATACAGCCTCGGGAATTATCATCCCTGAAAACATGAGCAATGCCAGTCTTCAAATGATATTTACTCCACGTGATGGCACTACCAGCTGGTTGTTTTTCTTTAAGGAGTTCAAGTTTACAAAGACAGGTCCAGCCAGCAGTCCTATCGTAAATGAAATCAACTTACCGGAACAACTATGTGAAAATCAGTCCATAACCGTTAAGGTAGATGCAGTAGATATTAATGGGAATATCGCTAATATAGAGCTGTTGCTTGATGGCATATCATTGGGAAGGGCTGATGAAATGCCCTATAAGTTTACCTTTTCCTTACCAGAAGGGGGGAGCTATGAACTTACCGCTATTGCTACTGATGATGAGAGCAATACTGGGGAGAAAACGGTATTGTTTTCAAGCACTGTCTGTGATGTCTCGGAAGAAAAACTCGATGCATGTAATATTACAGCCAGCTCCTCCCAGGCTCCAAACGTCCCGGGCAATGTTGCCGATGGTAAATTGGGGACACGATGGTCATCGAGTGGGGATGGGGAGACCCTGACCATGGATTTATGCGAAACCTTTCATATAGGTAGCATCAGGGCTGCCTTCCTTAGTGGAGATCGTCGAAAATCTTACTTTGATATTCAGGTATCTACTGATGGAATTAGTTGGACAGATGTTTTGACGAATGTAGCGTCAAGTGGAACGACGACCGGATTAGAGGATTTTGCCCTCTCCAACCCGGTGGATGCCAGGTATGTTCGTTATGTTGGTCACGGAAACTCTGCAAGTTCTTGGAATTCGGTGACTGAGCTGGAGGTGTGGGGAGTGGTAAATCAAGCTCCTACAGTTGTTATGGCAAATCCGCTTAACAATAGTACCATAGAACTGGGAGAAAGTACAGTATTAGAAGCCAATGCAACAGATGACGGTTCCATAACCCAGATTGACTATAGGTTGGACAAGAAACTTTATGCTCAAACCAAATCAGCCCCATTTGATGTAACCTGGACGGCTTCAGAAGTTGGAAGTTTTGTCATAGATGCTGTCGCATATGATGATCAGCGTATCAGCTCCGTTTCTGAGGGGGTTGCTGTTGAGGTGGTAGATCGGACAGCTCCAAGTGTTGTTTGTAATAACATCACAGTGTATTTGGACGAAGAGGGGAATGCCCTTATTTCGGCTGAGGAGCTGGACGGTGGCAGTTTTGATTTGAGCGGTATCGCCTCTTTATCAGCATCACAAACAGCCTTTACCTGCGAAAATGTTGGCGCCAATGAGGTGGTTTTAACTGCAATTGATCCTTACAGTAATTCAGCCACCTGTACAGCTACAGTAACGGTACTTGATAGTATTGGACCTCAAATTACTCCAATGAGTAATCTTTCTGTTGAGAATAGTCCTGGAAAGTGTAGTGCTGTGGTCAATTTTGAAGTTGAGGCATCTGACAATTGTGGCATTGCATCAATTGAAACCATCCCTGAATCAGGTAGTGAGTTTTCAAAAGGAATAACCACTGTCCAGGTAACGGCGACTGACCACAGTGGAAATAGTACCCAATCTTACTTTGAAATTTCAGTAATGGATACTGAATCGCCAGTCATGTATCTTGCCGCAGAAACCATTTCCATATGGCCTCCTAACCATAAATACCGAAGCTTTAATGTGTCAGATTTTGTAGAGTCGGTTTCAGATAATTGTACAGACTTAAGTATTGATGATGTGGTGATCCTATCGGTAAGTTCTGACGAAGCAGAAAATGGGCAGGGCGATGGAAACACCAACAATGATATCGTCATCGGTTCTGATTGCAGAAGCGTAGATTTGTTACAAGAAAGGTCAGGTTCGGGAGATGGCAGGGTATATACCATTGAGTTTGCCCTGTATGATGATGACCAGAATAGGGTCGTTGAGCAGGTTACCGTTACTGTTCCGAAAGATAAGAAGGGGATGGCAATTAATAGCGGAACAATGTATACAGTAAGCGGTAGCTGCGTCTCTCTGGCAGGAGAGAGAGCTTCATTTGTTGATGAAGAAAAAGCGACTTCTTCTGATGCTGACCATGAACTGGTAGTATACCCTAATCCCACCATTAAGGATTTTACTATTGATTTTGGTGAAATGGGACCCGTTCAAGTATTCATTCATAATAGGGTGGGAGAATTGGTGTTTAACCAAATGGTGTCAGAACAGTTGCTTCATCTTTCGAAAGGCAGCGTTTTCCCTAGCGGGGTATATGTAATTACGGCGATTGATCAATCCGGGGAAAAATATTATCAAAAGTTAATTATAAGATAAATAAACCTATGATATACTTTTTAGACTCTTATTCTGGAGATTGGTAAGATTTGAATTCAGAAGGGCCTCTTCTTTAAGTAAGGAGGCCCTTTTACCTTTCATTTTTTATGAATCGAGCTTGGCTCATTTCAAATAGACCTAGTATGAAGCAGGATAATCAACTTCATAATATTGATTAACATTAAGTTTAAGATACTTGGGTTCATATAGTTCCCAATTTGGCCGATTTCTGTCAAATCATAACGGCAAAAGGAAAAGTTAACTGTAATATTTTCAATGAGCCAATTAATAAAATTCATAAAAAGTGAAAAAAGCAATTTTATTTCTAGTACTGTTCATTAATTTCTCCCTTGCATTTTCGCAGAATTCGGGTGATGCCAAATGGATATGGCAAGAGGAAGAAGGTCCTGCCAATACATGGATGTCATTCAGAAAAACAATCGATCTTGAAAAAGTTCCCAATAAGGCCCTGACAAAAATAGCGGCGGATACGAAATATTGGCTATGGATAAATGGAGAGATGGTGTTGTTCGAAGGTGGATTGGCCCGCGGAGCAGCCCCAAATACCATTTATTATGACCCAATTGATTTGGCTCCATATCTAAAAAAAGGACAAAATACCATTGCTATTTTGGTTTGGTACTGGGGACGTACCCGAAAGACCCATGAAGATAGTGGCTGTGGAGGCCTCTATGTAGCAGCCGAGTGGGAAGAAGATCTGAATACGAATACATCTTGGAAAATGAACATTCACCCGGCCTATGATCCCAATAGCGGGGGAGGTGGTGGTTCTGCCAATCGGGTGAATGCTTATAATGTAAGATTTGATGCCAGAAAAGCAATGGCCGACTGGACGGACCAAGCTTGGTACACCCCCGCTTTTGACGACAGCAACTGGCCAACACCTATCGAAAAAGGAAAGGCCAATACCAAACCATGGGGAGATATGGTGAAACGGGCCATCCCTCAGTGGAACGATCGCGGTCTATCCGACTATACATCTATCCATATAGAACAAGGTGAATGGAAGCTCAGCCTTCCTTACAAGAACACAACGGACAGTGCTGTGGTACTGAGTGCAAAACTCCCCTTTAACCAGCAAATTACCCCCTATCTGAAAGTAAAAAGTATAGCAGGGGATACTATTGTTATCGATACAGATAATGACTTTAATCTTTTACAATCAATATACATCACGAGAGAAGGAGAGCAGGAATTTGAGGGATTTACTTGGTTCAATGGCCATTCGGTAGAGTACACTATTCCAATAGGAGTGGAAGTACTGGAGTTGAAATATCGTTGGACAGGAGTGGGTGAAATGACAGGTGTCTTCCAATGTAATGACGATTTCTATACCCGGCTTTGGTGGATGGCCAGAAATACGCTTTATGTGTGCGCCCGTGATAATTATATGGATTGTCCCGATAGGGAACGTGGTCTATGGATAGGTGATGTGGCCGATCAAACTGGGGCTGTGTTTTATACCTTGGATGAACCCGGTCGCTTATTACTTAAAAAAGCCATTGATAATACCATTGCCTATAGTGCTGGTGATACCATTCAAGGTTTGGCACCGGGATTTGGTGCCTATCGCGGGGCAAGTAGTGAACTGACAGGTCAAAGCCTCCAATATATCGATCAGGGCATATGGAGTTATTATTACAATACAGGAGACCAATCCACGCTAGAAACTGCCTACCCTGCTGTATTGAGCTATTTGAAACTCTGGGAAATGAAGCCCAATGGTCTGCCGGAACATCGTCAGGGCTATGCCAATTGGGTTGATTGGGGTGTAGATCCTGATCCAGTCCCTGTAAATGTGATCTTGTACTATATGGCTTTAAAGGCTGCTAAAAAGATGGCGGTAACTTTAAACAAAAACGAGGATATAGCATGGTATACCAAACGCATCCTCAGTATCAAAGAGACCTTCGAAGGTGAATATTGGCAGGGGACTTATTATGGGAGACCGAATATGCCCATCGAGGAACGGACCAGTGCATTGGCCATCATTAGCGGTCTGGCTAACGAAAAGCATTTTGAAACCTTGGTGGATAGTGTGTTGATCCCGGTCCAAAAAGCCAGTCCGCATATGGAGTGGATGGCCGAAGAGGCCATCATGCTCACTGGACAATACGATAAAGGTTTGTCGCGTATGCGCCAACGCTACGAAAGCCAAGTGAAGATGGATTGGCTGACGACCTTGTACGAAAAGTACCATCCTCAATTGCGGGGTACCTATAACCATGCGTGGAACGCTCCCAATTATGTGCTGTCAAGATATATTGCCGGTATTAAGGCAACTGACGTAGCTTGGAGCAAATACGAAGTTAAGCCTAATATGGCCCATCTCACTCATGTAAAGCAAATAGTGCCCAGTGTGAAGGGGGATATCATGCTTGAAGTTGATAAAAATGATGGTAATTATATCCTTGACCTTACCTCACCAGCTCAAACAACAGCTACTGTTTTCATCCCGGCAAAAGGGCGGATAAGTGTGAATGGAAAAGTAGTCTGGAAGGAAGGACAATTCAAGAACAAGGTTCCTCAGGTGAATTTTATCCAGGCAGATGATGAGTTTATAAGTCTTGAAGTAAAACCTGGAGTATGGAAATTTAAGGCAATGGATTGATCCAATCTTCTTCCTCGATAAATGTCAAAATAGGAAGAGGGTATAATCATATGATATTTATGGAAGTGGAAAAAAGTAGTTTAATAAAAATAGTTTCAGGGAGCCTGGTTTGGTTGTTGATGTTCTCCTGTCAAAACAAAATGGAACAGGATTTTGTAAATCCTCCTGGCCGTTACAGGCCCATGCCTTTCTGGCATATCAACGGGGAGCTTACTACCCAAGGGATCCGACAGCAAATGATAGATGCGAAAGAGGCCGGTTTTTCTGGAGTGAGTTTATTGCCCTTGGCCGAAAAAAGTATGAGCAAGCCAGGGACTTCGCCTAATTTCCTTTCGGAGGAATATTTTGAGCGTTACCAGGATATGATTGATATAGCCCAAGAGTTGGATATGGAAATCGTATTGTACGACGATAATGATTTTCCGAGTGGCATGGCAGGGGGGAAAATGGAAGAAAAGTATCCAAACCACACCATGAAAAGGTTGGATAAAATTGAACATAAGGTGAAAGGTCCTGTACTTTTTACCGATAGTATTCCTGGTATCCAATTAATGGCAGCAGTGGCTACCAATCAACAAACTAATGAACGCATTGAAATAAGTCCCTTTGTAAAAGCGGGTGTTTTACAATGGCAGGTGCCAGAAGGCGATTGGAAAATAATGCTCTTTCCTTTAATGAAGGACAGTTTTCACAAGAAGTACTTGTGTATGGATTTTATGGACACTGTTGCCGTACGCCATATGATTAATGAAACTTATGAAAAGTACAAAGACCGTTTTGGCCAGTACTTTGGAAACACTATTAAAACTACTTTTTTCGATGATGTGGGGTTTTGGAGGCATCCGCGTAACTGGACGGCCTCTTTTAACCAAAAGTTTGAAGAGGTGAATGGTTTTGACCCACGTCCATATTACCCTGCTTTATGGGAGGATATTGGCTCGGAAACCGAGGCTGTAAGAAATGCTTTTTTTAAAACACGCGCCGAATTATTGGCCGAAGGTTTCCCAAAACTGGTAGGGCAATGGAATGAAGCCAATGGCCTTAATAGTACCGGCCATCCACCGGGCAATTACGACCCAACACCCATAGATATGAATGCCGACATTTTTAAATTTTATCGGTATACCCAAATACCTTTAACCGATGCTATTATTGGTTATCAGTTTGGTCAAAACGGACATAAGCTTATTAGCTCTGCAGCCGATTATTATGACCGTCCATTAGTGGCCACAGAAATTTATGGAGCCTACAAAGAGAACTCATTTGACTCATTGATGCTGTATAGAGCCATGATGGATTTATTTGCACGAGGTGTCAATATGGTCATTCCTCACGGCATGTGGTATAATCCTGAGAAAGTTTACATACCACCATTGGTTTCGCCATATAGTGAAAAATTAGCTCCTGCACTTCCTGCTTACTCCAATTATGTAGGGCGTGCCAGTATGTTACTTAGAGGCGGAAGACGGGTTAGCGAAATTGCAGTACTTTATCCATTTGAGGGCTTGGCAGGATGGTTCCGTTTTGATAATCCAGACAGTATACGCCAAGGGTTTTATGTAGCTCCTGAAACCGATTACCAAACCGTAAGTGGATGGCTGACCAACGATATCCGTCGTGATTTTACCTTTGTACATCCTGAGTTGTTTTTAGATGAAAAGTATCGGATAGGGGAAGGTAGAATAAAATTAGACAATGTGGAAAATCATCAAACGTATCACACGGTCATTCTTACCGGAAGTAAAGTAATTACTTTTGCCACACTCCAAAAGTTAAAGCAGTTCTATGACAATGGCGGGACACTCATCGCCACTACCATGTTGCCGTTTAAATCTGCCACTAGAGGAAATGATGAGAGGGTCATTACACTTGTTAAAGAGATTTTTGGAATAGATCCCTCCAAAGAAAGAGCTGGTGATGAGATCATTGAATCCTTTAATGATGCTGGCGGCAAAGCCGTATTTATTCCACGACCGGATGCGACATTGTTAAAGGGGATACTGGATAGCTATGGTGGGGAGAGAGATGTGGTCTTTGAGAACAATCCGACCTTAGTAACTGAAATGGGTAAATTCAACTACATCCATAAAGTTAAAGAAGGCCGACATATTTACTTTTTTACCAATTCCAGTAATGAGGACATTGCCACTACAGTATCACTCCGGGGGCAGCTAAAACCTAGTGAGTGGAATCCCCATAGTGGTGAAATCACAAAAAATCTCGCTTATGACCATGTAGAAAAAAATGGGGTGGTGTACACGCTGATTGAACTCAGGCTGGAAGCCGTAAAATCAACCTTCATCATTTCGGAGAATTAAAAAATAGGACCTTAATGGCAATTATTGTGGTATGTGTGAAACAAATGAGCTTAGATAGTATAAGAAGAATATTTTTAGTAATGTGGTTTTTGGTATCAGCATTTGTTGCTGATGCTTCCGACTGGGGCAATGCCCAATGGATCTGGCAAGAAGGAGATGGCCCGTCCAATACATGGGTGAGCTTTAGAAAAACGGTGAGTATTAGTGAAGTTCCTGACATTGTGGAAGCACATATCGCTGTGGATAGCAAGTTTTGGCTATGGATCAATGGAGAGATGGTAATGTTTGAAGGAGGACTATCCAGAGGCCCCAGTCAGGCAGGTGAATGGGACAGGAAGAATAATATCACTCCTGCAAACAGTTGGTACCAAGAAGTAAATATTCAACCTTATTTAAACGAGGGCAAAAATACCGTAGCGGTGCTGGTTTGGTATTGGGGGCGAGAAACTCATAAAGGTACCCATATTGACAGTGGAAAAGGTGGATTACTTTTTCACGCTCAGATCGGGGAGCAATCTGTTGTGTCTAACAATACATGGAAAGTGAAACAGCATCCTGGATATGATAATACCATCGATCCACCTAGCAAAAACATTGTTCAGCACAGTGTCTTATATGACGCGCGATACGGTCTGGGTGATTGGACACCAGAGGCTTGGTACGCAAAATCTTATGATGATCGGAACTGGTCTCAGGCAACTGAAAAAGGAGAGGTAGGAACTGCCCCTTGGTACAATGTAGAAGAGAGTATCGTACCGCAGTTGATAAACCATGGATTGCAAGATTATGTCAATCACGAAGAGCTAAAATTCCCTTTTGTAAGTGATGGGAGAACTGTCATATGCAAGCTTCCCTTTAACCAACAGGTAACTCCATATCTGGAAATAGAAGCAGAAGCAGGAGATACCATTTTCATGACCACAGATAATCGCCTTAATAAAATCAATGCGATCTACATCACAAAACAAGGTAAACAAGCATTTGAAAGTTTTTCGTGGTTCAATGGGCATGAGGTACAATACACCATTCCTGCTGGTGTAAGGGTAAAAGGACTCAAATACCGTTGGATGAGCGTAGGAGAAATGGTAGGGAAATTCCAGTTGGATGATCCCTTTTATACACGATTGTGGACGATGGGGAACAATACACTGTTTGTTTGTGCCCGAGATAATTTTATGGATTGTCCGGATAGAGAAAGGGCCCTTTGGATAGGAGATGTAGCCGACCAAACCGGATACCTGTTTTACTCCATGGATGATGCGGGACGTCAATTGCTAAAAAAGGCAATTTTACAGACCGTGAATTTCAGTCAGGATGGTGTAATAGGTGCCTTGGGCCCCCTCCGGGTTCGTGAATTGGTAACCCAAAGCCTACAGTTTATAGCTCAGGTAGTATGGCCTTACTACTTAAACACCGGAGATAAGGAGACGCTTGAAATTGCTTACCCCTACGTTTTTGACTATTTGGATTTATTCCCAATGCAAGAAAACGGTTTGCCGGAGTACAGAAGAGGGAAAAGCTCTGACTCTTGGGATTGGTTAGATTGGGGTGTGGAAAATACCATTGACAAAGAACCCATTCAGATGGCATTTTATTACCTGGCATTGAAAGAGGCCAAGAAAATGGCTGAAGTCTTAGGTAATGAAGATCATATAGATTGGTATAATAAGCGAATGGCCTTAATGAAATCGGCATACGAAAAAGCCTTTTGGAAAAACGGCTTTTACAGCACCAATGCAGAAAAGTATAAAGATGATAGGGCCAATGCCATTGCAATTGTTTCAGGCATTGCCAATCCTGAGTTTTACGATCAGATTGTGGACAATGTGCTTACCCAAAATTACTTTTCAAGTCCACACTTTGAATGGATCGTAGAAGAAGCCATGTGCATTGCCGGAAGACATATGGAGTCTCTACAAAGAATGAAAAAGCAGTATCAAAGTCAGGTAGATAATCTATCTATGTCCACATTGTATGAGATGTTCCCTAAAGGAGGAAGTTATAATCATGCTTGGAATGCACCAAATACCATTTTATCTAAGTATATCGCCGGAGTGGAACCAATCAAAGTAGCTTGGAGAGAATATAAGATCATGCCTAACCTGCTTCATTTTTCAAGTTTAGAGAAGACTATCCCAACGGTAAAAGGAAATATCGACCTAAGCATTATGAAAAGTAATGATAGCTATAAGCTGAAATTAAATTCACCTAAAGAAACAACTGCAATTGTAGGTATTCCAAAGATTGGTAGGGAAATATTAATGGTAAAAGTGAATGACACGTTGGTTTGGGCAAATGGAAAAACTATTAATTCTTTGGACGGCTTAACATTTGAAGATGAAAACTCCTCCTATCTGAAATTAAGAGCAGGTGCTGGAAAATGGGACATAGTAGCCACTTATTAATTAACCTATACCTATTAGGATTGAAATGTTTTTGACAATAAAGATAATATGACAAAGTAGGGGTGATTTTATTCAAAGTTAACTGCTGTTTAGGTTTAGGATGAGGGTTATAATCTTATGTGAAAATCAATATTATGAAAATTCTATTGCCGACTTTAATTGTCCTTTTAAGCGCTTCAAATAGCGTCCTAAATAAAAACATTCATGAATTAGGACTTCACAAACGGAGCTGAAAGAGAGGCAAAGCTATTATAAAATTTTATTCCACCAATCATAAATGAAACGCCGAGACTTCTTGTTTTTATCCTCTTTGGCCGGCCTGGGAGGAGCTGTTTCTGCCAATGAACTCTTGGATCTAGGCACAAGGACTGTGATCAGCAGGTATTCATCTGATTTTAAGGAGCTGGTCTTTAATTTGTTAAAAGATTGGTGTGATGGAATGATCAGGACGCAAATCATCAACCCTTCTGATCCCAAAACGCACGGACTGCTTGACTGCCCGGCTTGCGAACATGTTCATGCACGGAGCATAGATGCGGTATATCCGTTTTTATATATGGCAAAGGCAAGCGGTGATAAAAAATATTTGGAAGCAGGGATTGCTGCTTTTGAATGGGGCGAAAATGTGACACGCGTAGACGGGGCCTGGACCAATGATTTGGATCCAAATTCCTGGGATGGAACTACTGTGTTTGCAGCAATTGCCTTAGCAGAAACGCTACATTATCATGGTGATTTGTTGGAAGAAGAAAGGCGTAAAAGATGGTATGCCCGTTTAGCTAAGGCTACCGAATTTGTGTACAACAGGTTTGATAGCGTTGGTAATGCAAATATTAATTATAGTGCCACAACTATCTACGCGCTAAATCTAATTGGAAGATTATTAGACAACCCAATGTATTTAAATCGCAGCAAGGAAATGGCTGCTGAAATAAAACGTTATTTTACCAAAACCAATAGTTTCTTATTTGGAGAAATACAGGGAGATAAGAGAAGGAAAAGCCCCAAAGGCTTACAAGGAATAGACTTGGGGTACAATACCGAAGAATCTCTAAACAATTTGGTCTTGTATGCCTTGCAGGAGAACGATGAGGAATTATTACAACTGCTTATAAAATCCTTAAATACCCACCTAGAATTTATCATACCCGACGGAGGATTGGATAATGGTTTTGGTAATCGTATGTACAAGTGGAGTTACTGGGGAAGCCGGACTAGTGATGGTATGCAGCCGGCCTTTGCCATGATGGCCAATCATAATCCTGCTTTTGGTACAGCAGTATTTAAAAATACAGGGCTCTTAAAGCAATGTACGCACAATGGCCTTCTGCACGGAGGGCTTCACTATCTGTCGCATGGCATAAAACCCTGTGTGCACCATACCTTTGCACATGCTAAGCCTTTGGCGGCAATGCTCGACAACTGGGAGCATCTGCCCGAAATAAATAAATCAATCCCGCTTCCAAGAGCGGCGGCCGATGGGGTCAAATACTATGAAGAACTGGATGTATCTTTGTTTGCCCGGGGAGACTGGAGAGGGACCATTTCTGCCTACGATGCGGTATACAATCCTAGGAACGATTGCCGTCAGGCCACAGGAGGTGCATTGGCTCTTTTATACCATAATAGAGTTGGCTTGCTTTGTACTGCCAGTATGGCTGTTTACAAAATGCAGGAAGCCAATAATCAACAGCCTGCACCTGGCGAAGATATTGCGCTTACGCCGCGTATTGAGACATATAAAGATAATACTTGGTACACCAATTTATTTGATTTAGCCGCCACTTATAATTTTTCCGACAAGGATAAAACCATTGAATATACCGCTACGGTTCAATTAAAAAATGAATCAGGAGAAGTCGTAGAAGAGTCTGCATCGGATTTTGTAATCAACTATCGCTGCACTGAGGAGAAGGTGGAGATTTCAGTATCTTCCACTCAGACCATAAAAAAGCCAACATCATTGGTTCTCCCTATTGTATCACCACGCGGTGAAACAGTAATGAAACCCTCGGATAAAGAGATATCAATTAGAAAGCCTGAAGGTACGGTGAAAATTTGTTCTAATGTGACTTTAAAAATAAAGGAAATGGCCAAAAGCAGGACCTTCAATATGGTGCCTGGTGTGGAAGCTGTTCCTGTTATAGCCCATTTTGGAAAGAATGATAAAAAAGTCAAAATTGCCATTGAAGTAATTGAAAATAACTAGCATACTGGATTGAAGGGAGCAATAAACTTTATGGAGAGGAGGGCAGAAACTTTTTTCTAAACTGACCAGGTGAAAGACCCGTTTTTTGTTTGAATAAGCGGTTGAAATAATAATCAGATTCAAAACCCAATGCATAAGCAATTTCCTTTTGGCTCATCTTTGTTCTCAGTAAGGTTTCTTTTGCTTTTTCTATTTTTAATTGGAGATAATACTGTAAAGGAGACGTGCCGGTTTGCGTTTTAAAGTCAACCCTGAATTTTGAATAGCTGACCCCTAAGTCTGAGGCGATTTTCTCCAGATCAATGGATTCGTTGATTTTTTCATACATTAAATATTTGGTATGGGAAACCATTGAATTGATAGTGTGGTCCTGATTGCTGCTTAATTGTATATTATTGATTTCTGCTAAAAGCTGAATGCAGAGTCCTGAAGCTATTCTTTGAAATCCAAATGGTTCATTATTGAATAAATGAAATAATGAATCGAAATAATTGAGAACGGTTTCTCTGCCACATCCGGGAATGATGGCATTTTTAGGGGAAAAGAAACCATTTGACATGAATTGCTTTGCAATGGGGCCCGAGAATCCCACCCATCTTTCTGTCCATCCCGTTTTTTTTAAGGGCATGTATCTGTGCCAAACTCCCGGAAATAATAAAAATCCATCTCCGTTGACGATTTTTTTTCTACCGGTTTCTTTACTCTCAAAGACACCCTCCCCATCTGTGATTAACACAAAGTGAAATTCATTCAGTACCCTTCCGTTTTGCCAGGTAAACATATAGCTTCCTGGATGTCCTTTTGAGGGATATGCCTCGTTTTTTTTGATTTTCGTACTGCCAAGGTCATTTATCCAAAATCCCCAATTTTTATCCTGCTCGAAAATCATCAAATATTTTCTATACTGATTACTTTTCATATCAATTTGTGCAATTATAAAGTCATATTGTCAATTGAGAC
>NZ_BAAHAP010000111.1:0-15331 GCF_054777495.1 Echinicola sediminis
TTACGTGAGGAAGGAATTCAATTACCATTCTTTCCGCCGGTCTTTTTCACTTCCTCAGGACATGGTAATTGGAGATAAAATTGAAGCCAAGTATGATAACGGTATTCTATATATCTCCATCCCGAAATCCGAAAGGGCAAAGGTTAAACCTGCCAGACGGATTGATGTTAAATAGTTTAAATTATTTAATGGTTAACATGAGGTTAATTAAAAGAGGAGATAGGGATGGTATGTCCCCATCTCCTTTTCTATTTTTTGACTCATTTTCATCACAGTAAGTATCCCGAATACAGTAGCATACTCTAGGAAATGATAGGGGAGAAGTGCAGGAATAATATTACAAAGCAGCCTTTAACTGGTTGTTAAAAGAGTTAGGTTTAAAAAAAGGAGACCATAAATTATAAACCTATTTGTTTTGCCAAAATTGAAGGCCGGATTGCAAATCCGTCCTGGCTTTTTCTATGATTTATTTACCGATACAGGAATTATATAATTCTGATTATCAGTTTGTTACGCTGTTTTAGGTACAGTATAGGTACAAATGAAAAATTACTCGATTAAAGTACGGGAATTCTAAGAACTTCTGCTAATGTTTTTTCGGATTTTTTCATTTATTTTCAGGTTTTCCAATATTTATCAGTTTGGCAATTATAACGGACAGTACAGAGATCCATTTTACAATAATAATTCCTTTAATCTAGATCTATCTAAGTGCTTATTATACTCCTAACGCATCCAATTCATTATTACTTGCTTAAAAAGCTGTTACTTAGGATGGATAGGGCATCAAATAATGTAAGGAAGAATACAACAATTTATCAAATGATCCAGCTGCTTTAAATTATAATAATCAATTTGTCTTAATTGTGGGTTTTTCGGATTTTGCAACATGATTAATAAAGCCCTTTTCTTTTTTAGTTTTTGTTTGGTTTGGATGGTCCCTCAGGGATTAGCTCTAGAACAGGATAGTTTATTACAGGCATTAAGTACAACCATAGAGGAGAGGGAAAACTATATACAGCTAAAAGAAGCGCGGATCAAAGCACTGAAAAACGAATTAAAAGAAAGGAATTTAGATGATCTTAGCTTAACTTTTCCCCTTTACAGGAAGCTCTACGATGAGTACCGTTCTTACCAGTTTGATTCGGCTTTTACCTATGTTTTGAAAATGCAGGAAACGGCCTATAATTTGGACGACAATGAAAAAATTATGGCTTCTAAACTTTCTTTGGGGGTTATTCTAAGGTCAGCAGGGATGTTTAAAGAGGCCTTTGATTCCTTGGAAACGGTAAAAGCTGAAGTTTTCTCAGATAGCCTAAAAATCGCATACTATGGAGAAATGGCCTTGACTTATTATGTGTTGTCGGCCTATAATAATGAAAAGTATTATACTGAAGTTAATGGCAAAATAGGGGACAAGTATTTAGATTCAGCTATTTCACTGGCAGATACGAGCAGTTTGACTTATTTCAAACTCAAAGGATTGGAAGCTGAAGCAAGAGGACAGCATTCCGATGCAGAAAGGTATTTCAATACGATTCTCAATCACTTTGATATAGACCGCCACCAAGTAGCTATGGCAAGCTACTCTCTGGGAAAAATCAGTTTGGCCTTGGGGAATGAAGACGAATCCTTGTCTTATTTCATTCAAGCGGCCATAGCAGATGTCCAATCAGTTACTAAGGAAACTGTAGCCTTGATGGATTTGGCAAAAACACTTTACCATCATGGAAAGGTGGGACTGGCTTATGATTTTATTAACCAATCAGCAGATGATGCTTTCTTCTATGGGGCACGACATAGAATACTTCAGGTTTCGGCAATTTTGCCTGAAATAGAGGCTGCAAAACTGGCCAGCGTAGAGTATCAGAGAAAAAGATTACTGACTTTTTCTATTGTAGTGACCTTACTTTCACTCCTTGTAATAGGATTTGCGATCATTATATTCCGTCAGTACCGTTTGCTGAATCTAGCAAAGGATAAGCTTACTTTAGCGAATGCCAGATTACAGCTTGTAAATGAAAATTTAACGGAAGCGAATGCCATTAAAGAAGAATATATAGGCCATTCTTTTTCGAAAGATTCAGAGTATCTGAATAAATTGGACCGCTTTAAAAAGGACTTGGATAGAAAGCTAATATCCAAGAAATACGAAGATTTGAAGTTTGTGATGAAGTCTGTTGATTTAAAGAAGGAGCGGGAGGCACTTTATATTAAGTTTGATGAGGTGTTTTTAAAACTTTTTCCAAATTTCTTAAAAGAATTTAATAGTTATTTTAATGAAGAATATCAGCTCAGGATCAAGAGGGATGGATCCCTACCTATTGAGTTGAGGATTTTTGCTTTGATAAGGTTGGGTATTATGGACCACGAACAAATCGCAAGTATACTAGGCTATTCTGTTCGTACAATTTATAATTATAAAACAAAAGTCAAGAGTCGATCATTCGTCTCAAATGATGAGTTTGAGAAAAAAATCATGGAGATAAAAGCATTTTGATTATTTGGGTTTTAAGCTTGTAATATTATTAGGGGAGGTACTTTTACTATTAATTATGCCTTATCCTTAATTCTATACTTAAGAACCTTTTGACCTTAACTAATTATCCTATGAGGAACAAATGCGGTTTTTTGGCAGTGCCAGTAAAACTGTTTCATTAAGTAGCCAATCCTATGTATAAAATAGGGGCAAATATAATCTGAAAAAGGAGGAATTTGGTTTACTTTTTTTACCGATTGAGTACTTGCTATTTAGCTTATTTTCAGTTAGTTATGTTTTGTTGGGGTGTTTTATTTTTTACCTCACCGTTTCACTTAGTTGATCTTGCCTCCCCTTATAAAGAAATTTGGTGAAAGGTGTTATTTATAACATGAGATTCAAAATCTATTAACAAAACCCAAAAATTATGGAAATAACTCTATCAATTCCATTCAAGGGAAATACAATTTTCCCTCTAAAAACCGGTGGAAGGATTTTTCAAGCAGGAATGGCCTTTATTCTTTGTTTTTTTTTACTGGTCAACCAATCATTTGGTCAGGAAACTATTATAATCGAAGGTAAAGTAACCGATATCAGAGGTGAATCCATTCCAGGTGTCACCGTTAGGTTAATTGGAAGCACCAGAATAGGCACCGTTACCGATATCGACGGACGGTACAGCATCAATGTACCCTCCCATCATAGCAATGGAACATTGGTATTTTCTTTTGTGGGATACCTTTCTAAGGAAATGTCCATCAATAATCGGGCTCTGATTGATGTGGTGCTCGAACAAGACATCCAGTCACTGGAAGAGGTGGTAGTGGTGGGATATGGCACACAAAGTAAAAAGGACATTACCGGTGCCATTGGAACAGTAGATACTGAAGATATTAAATCCCTGCCTGTGCCGACCGTAAGTAATGCCATCCAAGGCCGTACTGCAGGAGTTCAGGTAGTGGTATCTGGCCAACCAGGAGCTGATGCTACTTTTAGAATCAGGGGAACCGGGACGATCAATAACAGCAACCCGCTTTTGGTGATCGACGGGGTACCCACTACATCAGGACTAAACCAGATCAATATGAATGATGTTGAGTCCATTCAGGTATTAAAAGATGCCTCTGCTGCGGCCATTTATGGTTCAAGAGGAGCCAATGGGGTGGTAATTATCACCACAAAAAAAGGTAAGCCAGGTAAGGGGCAATTAAACGTTGACATTTCTTCAGGGATTCAGCAAGTGGCCAATCCATTGGAGATGCTCAATGCCAGCCAATTTGCCCAGCTTCATAATGAAATGATGCAACATAATGGATTGGAAACCCGGCCGGATTTTGCGGATCCATCATCATTGGGAGAAGGTACAGATTGGATGGGGGCGCTTTTCCGCACAGCTCCTATGCAGCACTATTCAATGTCCTATTCAGCAGGAAACGAGAAGTCAAATGTCTATACCTCTCTCAGTGTCCTGGATCAGCAAGGTGTGGTTATAGAAACAGGTTATAGACGTTATACAGCCCAGCTCAATGCCGATGTATTGGTATTTGACCGGTTGAAGTTTGGGAATAGTTTAACCCTGAACCACGATACTAATAAAAGCGGGGACTATAGCATACGGAATGCCATGGCTGCCCTTCCAAGCCAGATGATTTATAATCAAGATGGTTCCTATGCCGGCCCTATTGGTAGGCCATCTTGGTATGGAGATATTGCCAACCCTATAGGCAAAGCAAAATTGGTTGAAAACGGTACCTTGGGCTACAATTTTCGGGGATCTATCTATGCAGACCTCGAAATAACCGAAAACCTGAGTTTTAGATCCACTGCGGGGATCCAGGCGAACTTATGGGATTCCAGGACCTGGGCCCCGGCGTATGATTGGCAACCTATCCCTGAACCCGACTCCTTCTTGTCCAGAAATTTCAACAAATCCATCACTTGGCTTTGGGACAATACCCTAACGTATAGTAAAGCATTTGGAGACCATAATTTCACTGCCTTATTGGGATCCAGTATGCAGGCGAACAGGTACGATGGAATGAATGGCTCTGTCAAAGGATTCGCCAGTGATGTTACCCAACAATTGGATAACGGCACCAATCCACCAACACTGGGCGGCAATGCTTCCGAATGGGGCTTATTGTCCCATATGGCCCGAGTAAATTATGATTATCTGGGTAAATATTTGGTCACAGCGACGGTCAGAAGAGATGGCTCTTCACGCTTTGGTGAGGGCAATAAATGGGGGGTGTTTCCATCAGGATCGTTTGCCTGGAGGATTTCTGAAGAGGATTTCTTCAATTCTTCCAATATCGGAGAACTCAAGATCAGGCTTGGTTATGGACAAACCGGTAACCAGGAAATCGGTAATTATTCATTTGCTTCAGCACTTAGCACGGGCCAATACAACTTCAACGGAACATTGGTGTCAACCGTGGTTCCGGCCATCATGCCCAATCCCAATGTAAGATGGGAGTCGGTAGAGCAGATCAATCTAGGGATTGATGCCAGCTTGTTAAAGGACCGTTTATCCGTAACGCTGGATGGATATATCAAAAATACCAATGATATGTTGGTGCCGATGGCCGTTCCTGTTTCCACGGGGTATTCCGACATCGTGGTACCGCAAATCAACGCCGGAAAAATTCAAAATAAGGGGCTTGAACTGACTATTGGGACTACCAATATCCAGCTTGAAAAATTCATCTGGACAACAGACTTTAATATCTCCTATAACCACAATCAGGTGATCAGTCTCAACGATACCGTACCCATGTCCACAGGCGGAATAGGTTTCAATTATAACCTGGCCAGAATCCAGGCGGGCAGAGCAGTCAATGAGTTTTATGGTTTTGTAACCAATGGCCTCTTTCAGACAGAGGAAGAGGTGGGGAATTACGCCATTCAGGTCAATGGTTCAGATCCCTTTAACAGGACTTCTCCAGGCGATATCAAATTTAAGGACCTGGATAATGACGGGGTGATCACCGATGAGGACAGGACTTTTATTGGCAATCCTAATCCAGATTTCATCTTTGCGATGAACAATAACTTCACATTAGGGAACTTCGATTTGGACCTTTTCTTACAAGGGGTAGCAGGAAATGAAATATTTAACGCCAACCGTATCTGGGCAGAAGGAATGGCGGTAGCGCAAAACCAAACAACTGCTACGCTGGAAAGATGGACCGGTGAAGGGACCAGTAATGAAATGCCGCGGGCAGTCTTTAATGATCCCAATAAAAACACACGAGCTTCTGACCGGTACATAGAAAATGGATCATACCTGAGGGTGAAAAACCTGACCTTGGGATACAATTTTTTACCTGTTGTTTTGGAAAGACTCAGCCTTTCAAAGCTGCGGCTTTATGCTTCGGCCCAGAACCTGTATACCTTCACCAAGTACTCAGGAATGGATCCGGAAGTTCCTGTAAATGGCATTGATCTGAATGTGTACCCTGTTACCAGAACCTATACATTGGGACTTAACCTGAGCTTTTAACCTTAAACCCTGAATCAATTATGAAAATCCTTAAAATATATACCCTGGCCTTGGCGGCCCTGACACTAGAGGCCTGTTCCGATATCTTGGAAAAACAGCCTTTGGACACCATCAATACCTCTAACTTTTTCAGAACGGAAGAAGATGCCATCAATGCCATCAACGGGGCTTATCAGCCACTTCAGTGGCCCAAATTGTACAATATGAGGATGTGGACCTCTGATATCATGGCCGGCAACAGCATTGTCGGTGCCGGTGGGGGCGATGATGGCAGGGAAACCCAGGACATGTCCAACTTTGTTACTGCCACCGATAATCCAGGCGTGTTGGATCTTTGGAGAGGCCCGGCCCCAGGCATTCTTAGAGCGAATACTGTTCTGCAAAAGGTCCCTGAAATGAAGATCGATGCGGAAATCAAGGACAGGGTTTTAGGGGAAGCCTATTTCCTGAGGGCGCACTATTATTTTATTTTGGTGAGGTACTTCGGAGCTGTTCCCTTGATTCTGGAACCACAAAATCCAGAAGATGATTTAAGGCCGATGAGGACGCCCAAAGAGGAAGTTTATAACCAAATCATATCAGACTTCGGTATGGCAATAGACTTATTGCCTCCTAAGTCGAGTTATTCAGGGGCTGATTTGGGAAGGGCCTCCAAGGGTGCGGCTGCCGGGATGCTGGCCAAGGTTTATTTGACCTTGGGAGAGTATGGGCAGGCATTGTCCCTGATTGAGCAAGTGGAAAGCCTGGGCTATGCTTTGAATGAAAGCTATGCGGATAATTTTAATCCTAATTTGGAAAACGATCAGGAATCACTTTTTGAAGTTCAATACTATGGAAAGACCAGCAATGGTTTCTGGGGCAATGAAAACCAGGCATCTTGGCTAAGTACTTTTACAGGCCCCAGAAACGCCGATATGGTAGCAGGAGGGTATGGATGGAACCAACCTACACAAGAGTTTATAGATGCTTATGAGCCAGGAGACCTGCGAAAGGATGTCACTGTTCTTTATGAAGGGGCACCAGCTTTTGAGGGAAAGGAATACGATGCTGATTTTTCCATTACGGGATACAATCTGAGGAAGTTTTTGGTTTCCAAGTCCATTTCTCCTGATTACGATACCAATCCATTGAATTTTCCGGTGCTGCGCTATGCGGATATATTATTGATGAAGGCAGAAGCCTTGAACGAAATGGGAAGAACCGCTGAAGCTGAAACTCCCTTGAACCAGGTAAGAGAAAGGGCAGGTTTAGATCCAGTAACCGGGCTTTCCAAGGATGATTTCAGGGAAAGAGTGCTGCATGAGAGAAGAATGGAGCTGGCCTTTGAAGGGCAAAGGTGGTTTGATCTGATCAGGGTCAATAATGGCCAGTATGGACTGGATTTCCTCCATTCCATTGGTAAATCCAATGCCTCTGAAAAGCATTTGCTTTTCCCAATTCCCCAAAAGGAAATCGATGTGAATCCAAATCTGGTCCAAAACACGGGTTATTAATTTGTTATGATGTATTGGAGACGAATACTTTGTTTCTTGACTTTGGCCCTTTTGGGAGGGTTTTATAGCTGTCAGGTGGAGGATAAGCCAGGAAATACTTCCGGAAATCCTTCACAAACAGTGGAGCTTTCAATTTCCACAGACCTAAGCATCTATGCTCCCGGGGAGCAGGTCAAATTGGAGTTGAGCGGTGATTTACCTCAAATCGGGCAGGTTCGTTACCGGCATCTTGGAGAGATCGTAGCACAGCATGCCCTTCAAAATAAAAGCTGGGAATGGACCGCTCCCAGTGTGGATTTTAAGGGCTATTTGGTGGAAATAGTGGAGGAAGCAGCGGGGGAAGAAAAAGTTTTGGCCAGCATTGGGGTGGATATTTCCTCAGATTGGACCAAATTTCCTAGGTATGGCTTCCTGTCCAAGTTCCCTGAGATGTCAAAGGCTGATATTGCCAAGGTGCTTGACCACTTAAACCGCCACCATATCAATGGTTTGCAGTTTTATGATTGGCATTATCAGCATCACGATCCTTTGGCAGGAACTGCCGAAAATCCTGATCCTGTATGGAAGGATATTATCAACCGGGAAATTTATTTTGAAACGGTAAAACAATACATAGCCGATGCCCATGACAGAGGCATGAAAGCCATGTTTTATAATCTGATTTTCGGTGCGTTGAATACAGCAGAGCAAGAAGGGGTGTCGCCTGAGTGGTTCCTTTATACCGATGGCCAACATCAGGAAAAGGACAAGCATCCGCTTCCAAAACCGCCCTTTGCGAGTGATATCTTTTTGGTAGATCCTTCAAATGGCCAATGGCAGGCTTTTTTGTCAGGAAAAAACCAAGAAGTGTATACTGCTTTGCCCTTTGATGGATTTCATATGGATCAGTTGGGGAACCGAAACAAAGCGCTTTATACCTACGATGGGAATCCAATAGGGTTAGAGCAAGTATATAACGGTTTTATCACTGCGATGAAGTCAGAACATCCCCAAAAAGAGCTTGTGATGAATGCTGTCAATCAATATGGCCAGGAGGGGATAGCAGATGCCCCAACGGGCTTTCTCTATACCGAGGTATGGGGACCAAATGAACAATTCAAAGATCTGGCAAAGATCATCCAGGAGAACGACCGTTATGGAAATGGGCACAAAAACAGTGTCCTTGCCGCCTACATGAATTATGACCTGGCCAACCATCAGGGATATTTCAATACCCCGTCAGTACTGTTGACAGATGCCGTGATTTTTGCCTTTGGAGGGGCACATTTGGAGTTGGGTGAACATATGTTGGGAAAGGAGTATTTTCCGAATAATAACCTTCAAATGCGGGCGGACCTGAAGGCAGCCTTGGTCCACTATTATGATTTTATGGTCGCCTATCAGAATTTACTAAGGGATGGGGGAGACTTCTATGCTCCATCCGTTTCTGGATACGGCCAGCTATCTTTTAAAGCATGGCCTCCGCAAGCGGGAAATGTAGCAATGGTCGGGAAAAAAGTAGGTGCGAGACAGGTTGTCCATCTTATCAACTTTAGCAATGCTTCCCATCTCAATTGGCGGGATAACCATGGAACCCAATCTTATCCTCAGAAAAAAGAAGATGTCAGGATAGTGATAGAGAGTAATACTCCCATCGAAAAAGTATGGATGGCATCTCCGGATTACTTTGGTGGAAGTCCTGTTTATCTTGAATTTAAGCAACAGGGCAGCCAGGTTTCCATCACCTTACCATCCATTGAATTTTGGGACATGATTGTTCTGGAATAATTATCTCCAACCCATTTAACCTTAAAGAAAATGAAAAATAGAAGACAACATATCATCCTGCAAGTGGGGCTGCTGGCTTGCTTGGTGTTGATATTCATTGCAAGCTTTTCCTGTCAACAGGAAGATATCTCCACCCCTTTGGTGAATAGAAATGCACAGCTCAGTACTTCAGCCAATACAATAGCGCTCTTGCCGAAAAACAGCGCAAAGGAGGCGGTGACATTCACATGGACGGCCGGCTCTAATCAGGGAACCAATGCCAGAATTACTTATGAGCTGGAAATGGATCAGGCAGGAAGTGATTTCAGTAACAGCGTATCCCTTAACATTGGAAGTGCCGTTTACCAGCGATCCTTGAAGGTTCTGGAACTCAATAACCTTTTGCGCAATGAATTTGGGATGCAAGGAGGTGAAAGTAAGGATATTGATGTGCGCTTGGTAACCATGGTAAAAGGCGGGAGCATTGACCCGGTCTATTCTGATCCGGTTTCCATATCGGTGACTCCCTTTGATCCGCTTACGTCTACTCTTTTTCTGATCGGAGATGCCACTCCAAATGGCTGGAATGCTGATCAGGCCACTCCACTTATTCAAAGCCCCAATGATCCGACACAGTTCAGCGTACAAGTGGGGCTAAAACCGGGAAACTTTAAGTTCATTACTACATTGGGGGCTTTTCTTCCCTCTTACAACAAGGGAGAAGATGAAACAGGGTTGATCTACCGGGATGAGGATAGCCAGCCCGATGGGCAGTTTGTAATCAGCGAGCCTGGAATGTATTTGGTCAAAGTGAACCTCTCTGAGTTGACCGTCCAAATTGAGCCACAGGAAGGCCCGGCATTTGAAGACCTGTATATAGTAGGGGATGCCAGTCCAAGTGGATGGAATATAGACTCACCGGAGGCATTTATCCAAAGTGAAGCAGATGCTTTTGTGTTCACTTATGAGGGCTTACTGACCGCAGGTGAATTTAAAATCCTCGCCGGGAGTACAGGGGATTGGTGCGGAGAATGGTACCGGCCAGTTGAAAATGGACAGGCTATTTCTTCCCAAGAGGTTGTACAGCTTTCAGGCTGTGATCAGGACAATAAGTGGAAGGTGGAAGTAGGCCAGGATGGCTTTTACCGCATTACCCTGGATCAGCGGAATATGACCATTGATATTAGCCCCGTCGACCTTTACATCGTGGGCGATGCAGGACCTAACGGATGGAATATCAACTCCCCGGAACCTATGGATAAAAGCGGCAGCGTATATTCCTATTCAGGACCTTTGTCGGCTGGTGAGTTCAAAATTTCAAAGTTTAAAGGGGACTGGTGCAATGGTGATTGGATCAATGCTTCCCAGGCAGACCAGTCCATCAACAATGCCGGTTTTATTATTACCCATGGTTGTGATGGGCCGGACAATAAATGGCGGGTAAAGGATGGTGATGCGGGAAATTATACCATCAAAATCGATTTGAGTACATCCTCAATGGTGATTACAGCAAATTAATTGAGAGTTTAACCAGGCGGAGTATCCTCTTCCATATCTCTACTTTGGAAGCATGGGAGAGGTATGCCCGCAAAAAACGAAGACGATGAATTTAAATGTTAAAACAGTTGCGGTTTATATGATTTCATGCTTATCATGGATTTTGATGCCATCATGTGATTCCAAAGCGCAATACCCTATAAATGAACCGGGCACCTATCAGGTGCTCTCCGACAGGGTGGTACAAGGTGATTTTGAAGCCAAGGCACTTAGCCCTACACAAATGGTGTCGAACTATCAAAGTGCAGGGAAAACCCATGTAACTCCCACCATTACCTTCAAATTTGCCATAAATGGGGATGATAATGAAATGGTTTCCGGCAATGATCATCTGTTTCATGTATTGGCTGATGGGGAAGCTATAGAGACCCCGGTCATTACTTTTGGGGAGCATTTTGTCGATGAGAGACCCGTTCCAAAGGGAAAGATCCTTAACAAAGACCAGTCTTTGACCATTCGCCTGGACATGAGTAATGTCCTAAAAAATTTCGAGGAAAAAGGCTATTATGAGACTTTTGAAGGTAAAAAAATATATCAAGAGGATTTTAAGGGAGTGTATGTCGCTGGTGGTTCCGCCCCAATGACCTGGGACTTTGATAACCTGATCAACCATCCGGATTTAAAGCTCAAAGATGATGATGGGGATGGGATTTATGCAATAGACCTTGTCCTTAACCCCTCCGAAGATAAGTCCAGAACGGCCAGTTCTTGGAGTCTTAGCAATGATATCTCCGAATATCCCGAATATTCGAGCGAAACGGTCCTTATAGATGCTCTTTATAATATGTCCTTGGAGGAGATGCTCCTTGATACGGAGTCCGATGGGACTTTCCGCACAGGAAAAGAATGGGCAGGTGTATGGACACGTGATATCAGTTACAGCATACTACTTTCCATGGCCATCTTACAGCCGGAAGTTTCAAAAAGGAGTTTATTGCGCAAAGTAAAAGACGGTGTAATTGTACAGGATACTGGAACTGGTGGTGCCTATCCGGTGTCTACCGATCGGATAGTTTGGGGAATAGCTGCCTGGGAAATCTATTTGATCACCGGTGATAAAACCTGGCTGGAAAAGGTCTATCCAATTATTAAGAAATCGGTGGAACAAGACCTCATCACTGCTTATGACGATAGCACAGGGCTGGTTAGAGGGGAGTCCTCCTTCCTGGATTGGAGGGAGCAAACTTATCCAGCCTGGATGCAGCCCGTTGATATTTATTCCTCTTTGAACCTGGGTACTAATGCGGTACATTGTGAAGCCAACAGGGTTTTAGCCCAAATGGCTCAGGAAATTGGTGAGGACAAGCTGGCCAAAAAGCACCAAAATTTAGCTGAAGAGATAAAAGATGCCATTAATGAAAAGCTCTGGATAGATGAAAAAGGCCATTATGGCCAATACCTCTATGGCAGGAATTACCTGACGCTTTCCCCAAGGTCGGAAGGTCTGGGAGAGGCATTGACGGTGTTATTTGGCATCGCCGATAAGGCCAGGGCAAAAACTGTAGTGGCCAATGCTCCGGTAATTGATTTTGGGCTTCCTTCTATTTTTCCCAATATTCCCAATATTCCTCCTTACCATAACAACGGAATCTGGCCATTTGTGCAGGCTTACTGGACGCTGGCTGCGGCAAAAGTAGGGAATGAGCAGGCTGTCAAACACAGCTTGGATGCCCTTTACAGGCCAGCAGCCTTGTTTCTGACCAATAAGGAAAATTTTGTTGCTGAGACGGGTGACTATGCCGATACACAGATCAATTCCGACCGTCAGCTATGGAGTGTAGCAGGAAATCTAGGGATGGTATACAAGCTGTTTTTCGGTATGGAATTTAAAAAAGATCAATTGGTGTTCAAACCGTATGTGCCAAAGGCTTATGCTGGCGAAAAGATGTTACGGCATTTTAAGTACCGCAATGCTGAGTTGGATATTTCTTTGGAAGGATTTGGGAATCAAATAGCTTCATTTCAACTAGACGGGAAGAAAATGGATCGTCCCTCCATTTCAGGAAGTCTTACTGGGAAGCATGAGGTCAAAATAGTGCTGAGTGATAATAAGGCTACCCCTCAAAAAATCAATTTGGTGAATAATCAGTTTGGACCGGAAGTTCCCAATGTTATTTTGGAAGGGAGTAGGCTGCAATGGCAAGCGGTAGAAGGTGCAAAGGGCTACAAAGTGCTCGGCAATGGCCAAGTGTTGGGAAGTACAAAAACTACTTCTTGGGAGATAATTCCGAAGCATTATATGGAGTATCAGGTAATAGCAATTGATGTCAACGATTGGGAATCCTTTGCCAGTGAGCCTGTTGCTGTTTTTCGGACGGGAGAGCAATTTAAGATAGAGCTGGAAGGAAATCCAGATCAAATGGGGATACCTGCCAAAGATTTTTCAGGTAAAGGATACACAGAAATCAGCCGTGTTCTAAACCGTCAATTACCTATTCATGTGGTAATTCCAGAGAAGGGTGTTTATGCACTGGATTTTAGGTACACCAACGGTAATGGCCCCATCAACACGGAAAATAAAGCGGCCATGCGGACAATTTACCTAGGTGATTCCCTTTTGGGTACAGTGGTCTTTCCACAAAGGGGTAAGGGAAATTGGTCCGACTGGGGCTTTTCCAATGTGGTGAAGGCTGAACTCAAAGCAGGCTCCCATACTGTGCGGCTCGATTTTGACCCAGCCAATGAAAATATGAACGGAACAGTCAACCAAGCTTTATTGGATTATCTCCGTATCACCAAACTTGATTGAACTTTTCTTTTAATTACGGAATAAAGCAAACCATGAAATATTTAAAAATACTTGTATGCCTTCTATGGGCGTATGGAACGATACATTCGGTCAGAGCACAATCAGTATGGAGGTCGCCTGGCAATTGCCAAAGCTATTCATTAAATGGTAATGAAGTCATTTTTGATTGTGACAATGGCCAGCGGGTAAGTTTAAGATTTCTCAGCAGCGAGGTGGTAAAAGTTTGGTATGCTCCAAAAGGTGTTTTTGAACGTAATAATCCTTCCTTTGCGGTAGTGAATGAGGATTTAAGTGACCTGGATATAAAAGTGTCTGAACAGCAGCAGGTTTTTGAAATTTACACGGAAACCCTGCGGGTAAGGGTGAACAAATCACCTTTCAGCATACAGATTTTTGATAAATACCAAAAATTGATTCTTGGGGATTATAAAGATAAGGGGCTGGTAGTTGACGGAGACAGAAAGGCTGCTTTCAAAAAATTAAGGGAACATGAAAAGTTCTATGGCCTAGGCGAAAAAGCAGGTCCAATCAACAGACGGGGAAGGGAATATACCATGTGGAACAGTGATGTGCCTTGCTATAGTCCCGATCAAGACCCACTGTACAAGAGCATTCCCTTTTTTATCAGTTCATTGCGTTATGGCGTTTTCTTTGATAATACCTACAAGACGACTTTTAAGTTTGGCTCTGAATCGGACAACTATTTTTCCTTTGAAACCCCAGGAGGAGAGATGCTGTATTATTTCATCCATGGGAAGGATTACAAAGATATCCTGTCAACCTATACCAAATTGACAGGTAACCCTATCATGCCACCAAAATGGGCATTTGGTTTTTCACAATCCCGTGGACTTTACACTAAAGAGAAGCAGGCTTTGGAAATTGCCAATGAGTTTCGAGAAAGGGAGATACCTATCGATATCATTTATCAGGACATCGGGTGGACAGAGCACCTTCAGGATTTTGAATGGAGAAAGGGGAATTATGAAAATCCGGTGGCCATGCTTGACAGTTTAAAAACCAATGGTTTCAAAATGATCGTCTCACAGGATCCGGTGATCTCCCAAGCCAATGAAAAACAATGGCAGGAGGCCAATAAGTTAGGCTATCTGGTAACAGACGAAAGGACCGGTAAAGCCTATGATATGCCCTGGCCCTGGGGTGGAAACGCCGCTGTGGTGGACTTTACCAAGCCCGAAGTAGCCGATTGGTGGGGCAGGTATCAACAAAAACCCTTGGATGATGGGGTCAGTGGCTTTTGGACAGATATGGGAGAGCCTGCATGGAGCAATGAAGAAGATACTGATCGTTTACATATGAAGCATCACCTGGGTATGCATGCTGAAATACACAATGTATATGGTTTGACCTGGGATAAGGTTGTAAAGGAACAGTTCGAAAAACATAATCCGAACAAGCGGATTTTTCAGATGACCCGATCAGCTTATGCAGGCCTTCAGCGCTATACCTTTGGTTGGTCTGGGGATTCGGGGAATGGAATGGATGTGTTGAGTGGCTGGAAAAACCTGGCCAATCAGGTTCCGTTGAGCCTTTCTGCAGGAATGGGCCTGATACCATTCTGGGCTACGGATATTTCAGGATATTGTGGGGACATTACGGATTATGAACAGATGGCTGAACTGTATATTCGCTGGTTGCAGTTTGGAGTGTTTAATCCTTTGAGCAGAGCACATCATGAAGGGGACAATGCGGTGGAACCCTGGCTTTTTGGCAAAGAGGCTGAACGGATTGCCAAGGCCACCATTGAACTCAAATACCAATTGTTCCCCTATATCTACACTTAT
>NZ_BAAHAP010000112.1:0-15294 GCF_054777495.1 Echinicola sediminis
TGCCATTCCCAATACCTGCTGCTTCTACAATCGACAAAGGGGGAAATCCATTTTTGAAGTTTTGGATTTGAACTTCTACTTTGTCGGGGTTCATCCCTTGAAGGCTGACCTGTTCCTTTACTGATACCGCAATCATATTATTTTCCTTTAACATTAAAAATTTAGGTTAGTGGTTGTGTAGATAATTTTATAGCCTCCGAAATCTTAAATAAGATAGTAGATTCATCTTGATTTTCAAGCGTTCCAAATGAAAAACAGTCTTGAAAAACCGTTTAGTACAATGTTAATTGTTGATTGTCAATTGTTATTGTTCAACTAGGTCATTTCCAAAGGGTTTTGCGCTCGGTTTGGAAAACCTACTCTTCGGCGAAAAGCTTACTTGTTAATCTTATTAATTAAAGATAAGTAGTAAAGGCATTTTGTCCAAATAGTAATTCGTTTAAAAGGAGGGCTTATGGAGAGCTGGTGTGCTTTTTACCAGTTTTACATGGTGATTTTAGAATGATCAAATGAATTTTAAGAGAGGCAAATTAGGCTTTGGTCTGTCAAAGGAGGTGAAAATTTGTTTTATTCAAGAAAGTGTTGTGCTTAGGGGGATGGCCATTTTTTTTAACCGCCGCAGAAAAATAATGTAATCTTAATACTGGAATGGCGCTTTACCCATGATAGGAGTAGGGACTATAATCTAAAGTCGGGCTACATACATCAATGTTGTCGGTAGGGAAGATGATCAGCGGAGTTTTTGCTTTAGGATTGTAAAGTTAAATTTTGAACCGTTGCCCGGATTGGATTCTACCCAGATCTCTCCTTTAAGCTGATTGACTATTTTTTTTATAATTGCCAGCCCAATGCCTGTACTGTCTTCTCTATGGGACTGGAAGTTTTCATAAAGATTGAATATTTCAACTTTATTTTCATTGTTGATACCTGGCCCATTGTCACTGACGGAAACAACATAATGGCGTTCTTTTTCCTCGCATTCAATAAAAATTTCGCAAAGGGCTTTGTCATTGTATTTTACGGCGTTACTGATAAGATTGCCCATAAGCTGAAGAAGTGCAGATTCATTATAAATAATGGTAGGCATATGTTCATTGAAATGAATCTTTATCCTGTTGTCAAAGGCATATTCCTTTGCCAGGTTTGCGCTGACTTCGGATAAGTTTAAATGATCAAGCTTGGCCCAGTCCAAGTGTGTTTTGGAGTAGGCTAAGATCTCATTTACCATCTTCCGAGTCCTTTCATTGATTTGTTTAAGTATTTCCAGGTATTTTTTAAGTTCGGGGTTTTCATAGTATTGTATTTCATCTTCAATCAATGAAATCAATCCACTGGATGAATTGAGCGGTGATTTAATTTCATGGGCTACGGTCAATGTGAATTTTTCGAGGTTATCATTGATCTCTTTCAGCAATGACTTCTGGACCAAATTGGTTTCCAGCTCTTCACTTAGCATGTTCAGCCCATAAGCAATTAGATTGATAGGTTCATCGGAAACTTCAATTCGCAATCGGTTCGAAAAATCCTTTTTGGCCATTGAATTGATCATTTCAACGATTTTGCCCAATGTCTCAATTTCTTGATTTTGATCCTTCATCTTTGTTGTTGTTTTAGCCATGAAAGAGCTTCCTCCTTTTCGGTAAAGACCTCCAGAGGGAACAAGGGTTTATTGAGTCCCAGAAAGAAATTACCGATTAGCTCGGATAGGGAAGAGCCTACCAAAAGTGCACAGGCACTTTGGACTTCAAAACATTTTTTGCTTCCAAAGTAATCCCTACTTTCTTTGCTAGCTCCCTTTGCTTGTGAAATGTCCACCAATACCGGAACCCTTCTGCCCCCTGCCAGCATTTTCACGGCCTCAACATTTTCAATGGCGTCCTCCAAATGTAAATAGGAGTCTTTTAAAGCAATGCAGAGTACAATTCCTGAATCATCCAAGCTGATTTTTTCGGTTCTGGTAACAATCTCTTTGAGGTAAAAACCATTGCTGTCTTGCTTCATGCTGTTCCCATTACTGACCTAGCAAAATAATGAATATTGAAAATACAAAATACTGGGATAACAAATATAAAAAAATGCGTCAGGTAAAAGAAAAAGGTATGACTTATTTGTTTAGTTAAAATAAGGTGGCCACTGCCGAACTTTACCATGGTCCGATTGATCCTTCAAAAGCGTTACAAGCGGGATGTCGAATAAAAAAAAGTCCGCATGTAGACACGGACTTTAACCAAAAGTTGTGATCGGAAAAACGTAATTTATTTCAAACAATTAGAAGAGACTCTTAAGGTGATTAAGAAACCGCTAATACTGTTTAAATGTTGTTTTCCATATATAGTTTTAGTGTGCTGCTTTTTACTGAATAATTGTTCTTTTTTTTATGAGTATTAAGTTAGTAAATTATATGATGCGATGTTTAGGCGGAATTAAAAAACAAGGGCGGTAACCGATCTTTTGTAAATAACAGGCTTGAAATACTGTATAAGTAGCTGAAAAATGTAAATGTAATTTTTGTATTTATTGTGATGGTCCTGAACTTTCTGGGGAGGTTCCTCCAATACCATGAATGAAGGTCAGTCGATTTTCATTTCCTTCATAAAAACACTGGTGAAAGTGCCGTTGGGATTATATTTTTTCATCAGCTTTCTCCATTTCTTGAGTCCGGGGTAGATTTTATGAAGATCGTATTTTTCCTCTCTCAAAAAATAGTTGTATTTACCCCAATGGGGGATGCCCCCTTTATCCAACATCAGCCGTAGGCATGCTTCTATGATTTCCAATTCACCCTTACTGGCCAGCACCATGGGGGTGTCAACGTACGCCACATCCCTTTTGTATTCAACGGACAAGAGCGCATTGGAACGTCTCACGTAGCGGACGCCTATGGGGGAGTTGTGATATAAGCCATTCTCACTTAATTTTTGGGCATTTTCGATTAGCTCGTCCACCATTTCAATATAGTTCTTTTCTTTCATGTCAAAGGCCACCTCACAGTCATAGGCTCTTTCTTTGATGTATTCAGCTCCTTGATAGAGGACCTTGTAGGCTGTGTTGAGGTAGCCCATGTCTTTTTGGTTGATCAGGGCTGTTTCGATCAATCTGGCCATTCTGTGCGGATGCCGGAAGGACCATTTTTTGATGGAAGAATAACCGATCACACCGAGGATTTTTAGATTTCCCAAGAGGTGTCCTATCAGGTTTCTAAATTTATACCCCAGTTGTTTGGATAGGGGCTTTGAATAAGCGATTTCATAGGTGCTGATCAAGCAAGTATGGTCTCCGGAAAATTTGCCTTTGGGGATTTTGTAAGGGTTGACCACAAATTTTACAGCCCTGAAATGGTTTAAAAAGTCTTTTTGGGCCAATTTCGATTTCGCTTCCGACCAGGGAAGCAGTTCGTTTTTTTCCAAGAGCCAGTACTCGTGTTCTACCCTTAGGATGTAGGCATAGATGATCCCAAAAGCTCCCAAGCTTACCGACATGGCATCAAAGGTTTTGGTGTCCCTCAGGATCTTGAAATCACCGTTCATGGAGAGGTGTTTTTTGGAAATGCCTTTGGAGGGTTCGACCTGCAGTTTTTGGCCCCCATGAGTAATGATCTGAATAGCCCTGATCATGCCATGGATCGCCGGCAGATGGACTCCTGTGCCGTGTGTTCCCGTGGAAATGGCCCCCGATATGGTTTGATGGTCTATGCCCCCCATGTTGGTAATGGAGTAGCCCATCTCGGTCAGCGTTTTGTTCAGCTTCTTGATGGTTGTTCCTGCTTCCACCCATACCAAAGGAGCCTCTTGGTATTTTTCTTTTAGTATCTCAGGCACCACCTTACGGATTCGGTTGAGCTTTTGGGGAAGTATGAGGAAGTTTTCATCCGAGATGATGGAAACATTGGAGAAGGAATGTCCGGATCCTACAGCCCTTACCGTTTTATTTTCTCTTTCAGCTCTAAGAATGATTTCCACTATTTCGTGGTGGTCTTTAGGGGTAAAACTGTGCTGTGTTTTCATCTGGTGTTTTTTGATGGTGTTTTGCCAGATGCCATTCCTAAAATTCCTGTCAAACTTAAACATGATTGATATATTTTGGGGAAGTACTATGGAGGGAGACTTACGTTGAAAAACTACAACTGAACCGGTTGGCTACAGTACCTAACTTACATTGCGCAAAAAACACAGCCCTGGAATCAAGGCTAATATGATTCAATATAACCAATAAAATCAAGCTGTCATAGGAAGTGCCCTTAGCATCATCGAAAGAACAAAAGGGAAGTATTCCCAGCAGGTGGGCTTAATCATTCAACAGCTTTTGCAGATTTTCTTCTACGTCTTCTATTTTTCCCATAAAAGCTACCTTCCCTTCTTGATCGAGTAAAACAACGGTAGGGTAGACATAGATATCAAAATCATCCATGACTTTTTGTGTGCCTTGAAGGACAGGAAAAGTGTAACCCTTGTTTTTTATCGATGCGAAAGATTGTCCTGGATTGTCACTGGCCATGGGACGGTTTACGGCAAAGATTTTCACAGAGGGGTTTTCTCCATACTTTTCATAAATGTCTTGGAGTTTGGGGAATTTTTTCCAGCAAGGTCCACAACTGATGAACCAAAAGTCAAGAAGGACAATATTGCCTTTTACATCTTCATTGGTGATAATATTACCCGCCTCATCGCTGACCTCAAACGGAATGGTTTTTTGATTTTCAACAGCTCCCGAAACATTGCCAAATTCAACCCAATGGACCCAGGTTGAATATAAATTAAGATTGAGCGAAAAAGGAATGATAAACAAGAGAAAAGTATAAAGGTATCGTTTCTTAAACGAATCTGAACTATAAATCGAAGCGGCTAGGATTCCCAACAAATAGCAAATGGTCGAAGGGAACACTTTGGTGGAGAACCGAAGGCTAGGGGAATTTAAAAACGTAAACAAAAGTACCCCAAATAAGGAGAGAAAGACAATTCCTTTTGAAGAAAGGAAAGGAGAAAATTTTTTGTTGTAAAAGACGATAGTAATGAAAAGCAAGACAAAGCCGAGCAGTGCTCCAAAGCCCCAGAGGCTATGGTCTTTGGATATTTCCAATGTGAAAGAACTGATAAAGTAGGCAGTAAAGAAAACCAACAGTCCAAATAATGGGCTTAGCAATACTTTTTTCATTGTAGTCAACTAGGTGATTAATCTATAAACAATAACTACGGTTTCTTTTAAAAGGTTACATTTTATGCAAAGCATTATTCGGCCATCGTCCTGGCCTGTTTGGCCACCAGGGCAATCTGCCCCAAGTGATAGATATCGTGCTGGATAATGCCTTCAATCAAGTATTGGTTGGTGTATTCCCTTCCAGCGGCTTTTTGATCGAGCAATTCATCAGAAAAACGGTCCAACAAACCGATCAATCTTTCTTGGGTTCGGCTCAGTTCGCTGAGCAAGCCGTGCCATTGATCAATCGATGTCAGTTGAAGGTCGGGCCAATCATCTTGCGAGTTGAGATGGATCTTATAGGTAGAATTCCCGTTGAGTACCTCTATTGCCAAAAACCTCCAGTTGACCAAGTGTTTTACCAGCTTGGCGATGGTGTTTGTGCCCTGTATAGGGGTGGAGTTGATTATGGTAAAGGGAATGTGCCGAAGTTTTTTCATGACCGCATCCCCATACCAAGGATCGCCATCAAATACACTGTTCAGCAGGTTTTTAAGATGTTGGGTGCGCTGTTTCATGATGCGTATGGGGTTTAAAGTAAGAAGATCGACAGGTCCTTAAGTTAATCTTTTCCTTTCAATTGCTGATCAGTTTAAAGCGGATTTTGTCCCCTTGTTTTTTTTGGGCAATAAGGTTCATTGCTTCTTGGCTGAGCTGAAGTACACGGGGATACCCTCCAGTAACCTGGGCATCCCGCATCAGGATCAATAATTTGCCTCCCGGGGTAAGCTGTACGGTGCCGGGATAGACAGGAGAGGTAAGGATTTCTTCCAGTTGGTTTTCTATGGTTTCTTCCAGCTGTATTCCCATGCGGTTCATTTGGGCAGAAAGGCGAAATTCTTTTTCAAATAGTGATAGAAATGTGTCCTCGGACAGCTGTTCTGATTCCGGTCCAGCATAAACCTCAAGGGTCCCGCTTTCTATTAAAGATTCATCCCAAGCAACTTTAGCATACGTTTTATGCATCTGATCAGTTTGTGAGATAAAAGGGAGCTGGTCACCGGTGTTTAACTGATCTTCATCCGTAATGCCCTTGTAGAAGCTTCTACTTGAAAGTACTTTTTTTACTTGGAAGCCTCCTTTAATTCCCAGGTACATCCTGCAGCCTTTTTGGATGGGACCGATTTTTAGGCGGTCACCTGACCGGACCGACAGCACCTCGTTCATGGAGACTTGTATCTCGTTTAGGGTGATGGACGCTTTGGCACCGCAAAGGACAATTTCGGAATTTCCATGGAACAGGTATTCTCCTCCGATAAGTGTCATCTCAAGACAGGCATCTTCCGGTTGGTTTCTCAAAAGATGGTTGGCCAGATCCAAAGAATGTTGATCCATGGCTCCCGCCGTAGGGATGCCCCAATGTCCAAATCCGAACCGGCCTTTATCTTGGATGTTACTGTAAAAACTTGCCTTGATAACTTCTAAATAGGTTTCAGAGTGTTTCATACGCCAGTTTATAATTGTTGGAATTCACCTTCTTAAGGATGGTTTCAAATTCGGTTTTGTTGATGGCTTTAAACCGGATTTCATCTCCGGGCTGGGCAGTTATGGGCGGGGTTTGTTTCAGCTCAAAAAGAGGAACAGGGGTGTTTCCAATGATGTTCCAGCCTCCAGGACTATCCATAGGGTAAATACCCGTCTGCTTGCCTCCAATGGCCACCGAACCGGCATGAATAATGGGGTCCGGTTTAGCTTTTCTAGGGGCATAAATCTTGTCCGAAAGCCCTCCTAGATACATAAATCCCGGCATAAAGCCATAAAAATACAATAAATAGGAGGGGGATTGATGCAGGGAAATAATGTCCTCAACTGACTGATGGGTTATTTCGGATACCCTTTCTAAGTCCTTGCCATTATACAGAACAGGGATCGTCCAGCGCTTTCTTTTAACTTCAGGTAGTTCTTCGTTTTCCTGATACAGCAAATCCAGTTCTTTAATGGTTTCTTCCAGTGAATAAGGGGCCTTAAAGTGGAGGCTTAAGCAGTGGTAGCCAATATTGACATCCCAAAGCTGCTTTTGCCATAGGGAGAGAATGCTGTTCTTTAATGCCATCATGTCCAAGAGTATGGACCTGCTGATTTCAGCCGGCCAATAAATCTCCAGGATGGAGGGGGAAATGTATTTGTATTTTATTGAAAAACGCATCACATTGACTTAACTGATAGATTGAATGAAACGATGGATAGAGGCCGAGAGTTTTAATGCACTAGGGTTGTCTCCATGAACGCAGATGGTGTCGACTTTAATCGGAAGCAGGTTTTTCGATATGGTTTTTACCTGGCCTTTTAAAATCATGCTTTCAAGATGGGCGAGGACTTCATCCTTATCATGTAAAACAGCATTGGCTTCCTTTCTGCTGACCAATGTCAGGTCATCATTGTAATTTCTGTCTGCAAATATTTCAAACCATAGGGGGATGCCTTCTTTTTCCGCAACCTGGGCGATGATGGATTGGTCCGGAACATACAGTAGGGTGTCGGGAAAGTGGTTTTTCAGGATCTTTACGATCAGTTTGGCGATCTTGGGATTCACCGCTGCTTCGTTGTACAAAGCTCCATGAGGCTTGATATGGTGCATTGTTCCGCCTTGCTCCAAAATCCATTTTTGCAATTCCTTGATTTGGGATAGGAGCTCTTTTTCAAGACTTTCAAGGGGGATGTCCATAGTTTTACGGCCAAAATTAATCGGGTCAGGATAGGAGGGGTGGGCCCCTGTTTTTACCTTATGCTGTAAGGCCAGTTTTATGGTTTCCTGCATGCTTTCCGCATTTCCGGCATGCCCACCACAGGCGATGTTACAACTGCTGATAAACGGCATAATGGATGCGTCAGCACCTGTCCCTTCTCCTAAATCGCTATTGATATCCACTCTCATAAGTTCCAGTTATTGATGACATTCACTATGCTTTTGATCCCCAGTACCCAGGTGATCACCCAAATCGAAAAGCATAAAATATTCCAGCCGATCGTGTTGACAAACTGTCCCATCAGCTTTTTTTTGTTGATCAACCATAGGATAAAGGTACTTAAAACGGGCAATAATATGCCATTGGCCATTTGGGCAATGGTGATCAATTCCACAGGCTTTATTCCCATGGAGGAGAAAATCAAGCCCAAAAGCAATATCAGGCTGAATGTCCAGCGCATAGGTTTTGAACTGAGCCTGTCGTTCCATCCAAAGCATCCACAAATCACCAATGCACCGGCCAAAGGGGCCGTAATGGAGGAAGTGATGCCTGCTGCGAAAAGGCCCAACCCTAAAAAATAAGGAGCGATGCTTCCCAAGAGCGGTTCCAGGCTTTTGGATAGATCAATAGCTGTGCTTACCTCTTTGGCACTTCCTAAGGTGCCGGTCACCAAAATCGCCATGGAGACCAAACCTCCCAACAACACAGAGGTGATAATGTCGACCCTGACGTAGTTAATCTCATCCACAGAGTGCCATTTTTTTGCCACCAAAGCGGTATGAAGAAAGAGATTATACGGCACCACCGTGGTTCCTACCAAGGCGACAATGGTGGTGATGTTGGCTTGGTCAATGGAAGGGATAAATCCGGCCATAAGTTTGGATACATCTGGACGACTCATCAGGGCAGTGCTGAGAAAGACCAAACTCATTATGATGACTATGGCCACCATAAATTGTTCTACTTTTTTGTAGCTGCCGCTCATCAGAAGTGCCCAGGCTAATAGCCCTGTCAGAAACGTGAAAGGGTTAAATTTCCCATCGAACAATAGGAAGTTATCACTGTTTCCAAAGGCTTCCAGGCCCATGACCGCCCCGCCAATATTGCCCGCTTCGTAGGCCGCATTTCCGATAGCAATGGCCACTATGACCAAACCGATGGAAAGGACTTTGGCCAGTGGCTGTTGGATTTCTTGCCGGATGATCTCAGCAAGCCCCTTTTGATTGACCAGACCTATTCGGGCGCCCATTTCCTGCAAAACTATAGTAGCAAGGGTAGAAAGTAACAGCGCCCATAGCAAGTCGTAACCAAAATTCACTCCTGCCAAAGTACAAACGGTAACCGTTCCGGGACCTATAAAGGCCGCTGCGATCAAGGGGCCGGGACCAAGGTACTTGTTCAATCTTTTTTTCAATGAGGTCTACTTTGAAAATTAAAAGTTTAAATATGGCCAAGATTCTATTTCTAAACAAAAACGCCACAAAAGATCGTGCTTATTGAAAATAAGATGGGCGCGGAATTACGCGACACATATTGTCGCGTTTTGCGCTGATGCTATTAGGGAAATCAAAGGGATAGCTGTAATTTGCTGCTTAAATGGTCAGCGAAAATGGAATCGATTATAGTAGGTCTTTTAGTATTCAATTTGGTTTTGGTTCTTTGGAGCCTGATAAGCATTTCCCGGAAAAATTCGGAGGTAAAAGCCTTTAAAAGTGAATTTGAGCAAATGCGGCAGGAGTTTGGCAGACAAATGACTGAAAACCGTCAGGAAATCAACCAGACGCTACAGCAGCAGTTTAAAATGGTATTTGACACCCTCCGTGAGAATTCCAAGGACCAAAATGACTCCTTAAGGGAATTTGGAAAGTTATTTAGGGAAAATGTCCGGGATTTCAATGAATTGCAAAGGGAGAAGTTCGGGGAACTGGAGAGAAGACAGGAGCGGATGCTGCTTTCGACAGAAGAAAGACTGGAAAAGATGCGAGAAACCGTGGATGAAAAACTGCAAAAAACCTTGGAAACAAGGATCGGCCAGTCTTTTGAAGTGGTTTCTAAACAGCTTCAGGCCGTGCAGAAAGGACTGGGAGAGATGCAAAACCTGGCCACAGGGGTGGGGGATCTCAAAAGAGTCCTGACCAATGTGAAAAGCCGGGGAGTGCTAGGGGAGTACCAGCTTCAGAGTATTTTGGAAAATATTCTGGCTCCTGATCAGTACGAAAGCAATGCCGCCATGAAAAGAGGAAGTTCGGAAAGGGTGGAGTTTGCAGTGAAGTTACCGGGTAACAATTCTGATGAACCGGTGTTTTTGCCCATTGATGCTAAATTCCCTCAAGAAGCCTATCACCGACTTTTGGAGGCTTACGACATTGGGGACAAGGCAATAATAGAAAGTTGCAAAGCAGAACTTTACAGGGCTGTCAAGAAGTCCGCGCAGGATATTGGCCAGAAATACATTCATCCTCCGTATACCACTGATTTTGCGGTGATGTTTCTTCCTATGGAAAGCCTTTATGCAGAGGTGATCCGAGACGGGGCATTATCCCAGCAGCTCCAAAGGGAGTACAAAGTAGTGGTCACCGGGCCTACCACCCTGGCAGCCATGCTGAACAGTTTACAAATGGGATTCAAAACCTTGGCCATCCAAAAGCGGAGCAGTGAAGTGTGGAAGGTCCTGGGGGCAGTGAAGACAGAATTCGGCAAGTTTGGCAATTTGATAGAAAAAGCCCAGAAAAAACTGAGCGAAGCCAATAACGAACTGGATACACTGGTAGGTACACGGACGAGAGTGATACAGCGGAAGCTGCGGGATGTAGAAGAGTTGCCCGAATCAGAACACAAAAAGCTTCTTGACTGATATTAATGGTATGACAACTATAATTTGCGTTTCTAGGTGAAGTAAGGCAACTTTCGACCGTTTCTGTCGTTTTTTTAGTAAAATGGAGGTGAAAATGAAAATGAAATTTGGAATAGGAGTTTTGCTGTCCATGTTCTTGCTGGCAGCTTGCAGTCCTGTAAAAGTTTACCTGGAAAAGGAAGAAGTCAAAGCGGAAAGGTCGTATAAAACCTTCGCCATTATCAACCAATATGAGGGAAAAGACGCTTGGAACTCCCCTGTGCTGAACAGCAATCTGATTGAAGACCTTACCAAAGGAATGGAGGAGAGGGGCTATAAGGTAGACAATGAACGTCCAGACCTGATTTTGAGGTACAATACACTGCTCAGTGATGGAGAAAAAGAAGTCCGGGACAATTCCTTCAATGGCTTTTATCCCTACGGAATGTACAATCCCTGGATGTACCGATATCCTTTCGGAATGCGTTCCCCTTATTGGCCAAGCCAAACAGAAATTGAAAAGTATAAACTTGGCGAGGTGGTGATTGATTTTATTGACCCTCGGGCAGATGAGGTGATATTGCGTATCAGTGCTGTAGGAGAGGTCAATAATGTCAAGCAGAAATATAAAAATATTGGAGTTTCTGTCAGTAAAATTTTGAATGAGTTTTCGAAAAATATGGCAGTAGAGGGCTAAGCATTAAGTTGTTTAGTTTAGAGGTCAGCAGCGATGAATACTGATCAAATTGTCCTCCAGGAACTTTAAAGGTAATTGGATTTAAAACCACTTGGCTTCAGTTGAGTGGTTTTGTTTTGATCAATGTCAACAAAATCAGAATGAATTATAACAATAGGAGGTTTCAGGCAATAAGCAACAGTGGAAATGGGGAAGTAAGTACAGCCACTGTATTCTTATATCAGCAAGATGGGGAAATCGTATCGGGCAGCTATTCCGGTGGGGAGATTGTCACGGGGCACCTGATCGGAAAGGTGGATGCCAAAGGGTGCATCGATATGCGCTATCACCATATCAATGCAAAGGGAGAGTTGATGACAGGAAAGTGTTTTTCTATTCCCGAGGTAATGGAAAGCGGAAAGATCAGGCTCCTGGAGAAATGGGAATGGACCTCTGGAGATTGTTCAAAAGGGGAGTCTGTCATTGAGGAAATCTGAAATTATTCGCTGTTTTTTGTTTATTCAGCCCTTACTTTTTATGAATACGGGGGATAAACAGGGGGCTTATTGGCTTGGCGGGTTAAAAAACTGATCTACAATTTTGCCATTGCAGCCCTAAACACTGTATCTTTACGCCCATGGTCATGAACATAGTAATTGCTGGGGCCGGAGATATGGGCTTCCATCTTGCCGAGTCTTTGAGCTATGAAAATAAAGACATCACTTTAATAGATACCGATAAGGATATTTTAGAGCATGTTGCCAGCCGATTGGATGTGTTAACGGTTTTGGGAGATTCCGCTTCCATTGAGGTATTGCAGAACGCCAATGTTAAGGAAGCGCATATGGTGATGGCGGTGACAACCTCTGAAAAGACCAATATTGTGACGGCCATGTTGGCCAAGCAATTGGGGGCAAAAAGAGTGATTGCTAGGGTTAGGAACCACGATTACTTATTGGACGAAAATATCACCTATTTTCATAACCTGGGTATTGATAATATCATTTCTCCCACCATGCTCTGCAGCGGAGAGATACACCGGATGATCCAAAACTCCACCTTTTCGGATATTTTTGATTTTGAGGAAGGGAAACTGAATGTGGTGGGCATTGTCCTCAACCAATATTCTTCGCTGGTCAATAAGAAGCTTTCCGACACCATGGCCATGCCCAATCTGACAGATATACGGATAATAGCCATCGTAAGGGATCAGATGACCATTATTCCAAGGGGCAATACGGTACTGAGGAATAACGACCACGTCTATTTTATTTCCCATAAAAAAGCCAACGAGTCCATTGTACAGTTAATGGATCAAAGGGAAATTGACATCAAAAATGTGATGATCATTGGCGGGGATGATTTGGCCTTTACTTCTGCCCTGAAGCTGGAGCATGAGTACAGGGTTACCCTTATTCACAAGGACAAAGAGCGTTGCAAGTGGCTTTCAGAGCGATTGGATACTACCTTGGTGATTCATGGGGATTATAAAAACATTGAATTGCTGATAGAAGAGGGGCTGGAGGAAATGCAGGCATTTTTGGCATTGACGGAGAGTTCCGAAACCAATATCATCACCAGTCTGAGTGCCAAGAACCATGGGGTGTATAAGACCATTGCGCACGTGGATACGCGAGAATATATTCATATTTCCCACAGTATCGGGGTGGATTCCCTGATCAATAAAAAGCTGGTGGCAGCCAATCAGATCGCCCGTTACCTTAGAAAAGGTAAAGTGGAGGCCATTTCGGGGATCTATGGGGTGGATGCAGAATTTATCCAGTACGTGATTTCAAAAAATAACAGATTGACCAAAAAACAGCTCAGAGAACTGCACTTTCCTGATACGGCAATTGTTGCAGGGGTCATCAGGGGAGAACAAGTTTTTATACCGGACGGGGATTTTCAGCTTCAGATGCACGACAAGGCCATAGTTTTAGCACTCCCTTCCGCCAAATCCAGTTTGGAGAAATTATTCAACTAGTGTATGATCCATTATAAGGCTATTGCAAAAGTTATGGGTGGCTTGTTGATGCTGTTGGGGCTTTTGATGCTTCCCGGCATTGGCTTCAGCTATTACTATCATAGCGGAGATCAGGTTCCTTTGATTTATTCGGCTTTTGTTTCAATGGCAATGGGGGCCCTGCTTTTCTTTTCTTTTTCGAAACAGGATCAGAATATTCGAAAGCGGGAAGGCTACCTGATTGTAGGCTTAAGTTGGGTTTTTATGTCCATATTTGGGATGCTCCCCTATTTGGTAAGTGGAACGATACCGAGTTTGCCCGATGCGATTTTTGAAACCGTCTCTGGACTAACCACCACAGGGGCCTCCGTTCTGAACGATATTGAAGCATTGCCAAAAGGAATTTTGTTTTGGCGCAGCATGACCCAATGGGTGGGCGGTCTCGGAATTATTGTATTGACCGTAGCCATATTTCCTCTTTTGGGCATTGGGGGTATTGAACTTTTTGTAGCAGAGTCTCCAGGGCCCACATCAGATAAGTTGCATCCTAGGATCAGAGAGACTGCTAAGAGATTGTGGTACGTTTATGTAGGGCTGACGATCTTGTGTACAGTGCTTTACTATATCGGGGGGATGTCCTTTTATGATGCGGTCAACCATGCGCTCACAACACTGGCTACCGGAGGGTTTTCCACCAAAAATGCCAGTATGGCTTTTTATGAGATACCGTTTATTCAATATGTTGCCATCATTTTCATGTTTCTGGCCGGTACCAACTTTACCGTGATTTATTTTGGGCTGATGGGGAAATTTGATCGGGTGTGGAAGAGTGATGAGTTCAAGGCCTATGTGGTGGTAGTGGTGATAATCATTGTGGGAATGGCCATTCCAGTGTATTTGTTTTCGAGTCTTGGTGTGGAAAAGTCCTTTCGGGATGCTGCTTTTCAGGTGGTTTCCTTATTGACCACTACCGGCTTTGTGACAGCTGATTATACCAGTTATGGACATGGTATGACCATCCTTTTCTTCTTGTTGCTATTTGTCGGAGGCTGTGCTGGCTCTACAGCAGGAGGGATCAAGTTTATCCGGCACCTGACCTTTTTTAAAAACACCTTGCTGGAGTTTAAGAGAATTGTACACCCCAGGGCAGTAGTGCCCCTCAAAATCAACGGAGACCGGGTAACGGGGAAAATCATCACCCATATCATGATTTTTTTATTGATATACCTGATGGTCTTTGTAATTGGAAGTGTGGTGCTGTCGATAGTTGGTTACGATATGTTGACCAGTTTCGGAGCAGTGGCCACTTGTATAGGGAATGTGGGGCCTGCCATCGGCAATGTGGGGCCTCTGAATAATTTTGCCTTCTTTGATCCATTTACCAAGTGTTTTCTTTCGGTGATCATGCTTTTGGGAAGGCTGGAATTGTTTACTATTTTGGTAGTGTTTACGCCTTACTTCTGGAGGACCAATTAAATAAGCGTTGGGGATGCTTTCAATTTTGGCCTTCGGAGTTATCTGTACGGGCTAAATTATGGAAGGAACTTACTAAAGTGGTTTTTATGAAGCTTGGTTATCAAATAATATCTGTTTTTTCAAGTAAGCAATTGGGGTATACCGGAAACCCTTCAGCGGTGCTCCTTTTGAAGGAGCCGCTTTCAAATCAAACCATGCAGGCAATTGCTCGCAAATTAGATCAACCTGCCAGTACTTTTTTATACAAGAGGGAGGGGGAAGATGGTTATGATATCAAGTGGTTTGCGCCGGATGCCGAAATCGGTCTGTGCGGCCATGGCACAGCAGCTGCTACCGCATATTTGGCGATGAGAGCGCCCGATACAGCTGAATTCCTCTTTCATTATACAGGAGGAGAGCTGGAAGGAGTGGTAAAAGATAATGAAATGGTTTCCATTAGCACCGAGGCCATACCCGTAGTGAAGGA
>NZ_BAAHAP010000113.1:0-15126 GCF_054777495.1 Echinicola sediminis
GTCATAATTTCTGTTTGGGATCTAACAATTGATCCGGTAATTCATAGATCTATAGGAACCAAAATCAGGGGGGTAGGTAAACAAGAAGCACCCGGAGGCGAGTAGGTAAAATTGATCTCCTGAACCTCTTTTGAAGTATCTGGTTCATAAATTTGAAGCAATATAGCTTCGGGTTCCCCTCTCGTCACCAACTGATCGGTAGGGTATTGAACCACAGTTTTATTTCCTTCCTTGTCGCATAATTGCATGGCCATTGCCATTCCTCCACACCATTGACTATTACCTGACCGGGCATTCCATGTAATCAAGGCCAAACCTTTTCCCCCTGTGCTCTTCCATTTAATATTGGTATTATACATTACCCCATAATTTCCCGCGTTTTTTGCAAATTCTTTCCCCTCACCTATGGTCCCTGTAATCCAAGGGTCATCTTTTCCATCGGCAACAACCAACTGAACAGTCCCATTTTTAGTATCTAATGTATCCCTAGAGGTAATTTGATAGTTAGATATCGGGAATATGCCTCTGCCTGCATTTCCATGGCTAAAAGGTATGATCGTTTGAATCCCCTTAAAAGCTTCTGCACCATCCTTTTCTGGTGAAGTCTGAAGCACACTGATCATTCCAGGTTGATCAACCACAAATTCATAAATACCGTGTACCAATTCATTGTATTGCACTATATTACTCTCCATTGCATCATCAATAGCGAGCACCTGCCCGGGCTTGATCACCTTAACATTATTCATTTCATTGGATAAGAAATAATCATACAAACCTTCTTTCCCGATCTTAAAATAGTTTTCACTGGGCTTTTGTGAAGAATATTTAAGCATTCTTAAATGCATGTTCTCTTTCCCAAGATTCTGTATTACAGCTGTGATCTTCCTTGGCATTTTACCGGGCTCCTTCACTCCATTCACATTATATACATATAATCTTACAGCACCGGGAACAACCCTTTCCTGCATGGCAATTGCTTCGGGGATCCGGATATACTCGGGGTCATCCGAAATAATAAATTGAGGTCCAGGAATCACTGTTTTATCATAACTCACTTTAGGAAAGTCTTCTGTCAAAAAACCATCTAAATGCACTATATCTCCTCTTTTTGCTGATGTTAGCTTATCAGATATTATATCATGGGCATTTTGACCATGAGCCAAATGGACAAAAACTGACCATAGCAACAATATGAACACACTTGTTTTCATTACTAATAGTTTAATTGATTAACCTTTTTCCTTGCCCCATTATCTTCTACAAGAATTGGGACAATATCTTAAAATTGGATAGAGAAATATTGAAATGCAGTTGATCGCTCCCTCTGCGATACTCCATTAATAAACATCCTTAATCATTGATCGCCAGATCAATTCCTTCCTTGACCATTCCCCACTGTCCTTTCTGTTTTAAATGAATCATATCAAACAAAAAGTAACCATCACATGCATTCATACAGGCAGCAACGGATTCAACAATGGCTTTCCCTGTTAACTCATCACTGGTATTGGCCCATTCTCCGTTTCCAATATCAGGTCCTCCCACCACCAAGGCGTCTCCTTTCACTTTGTTCATGGCCTGGGAACAAAATCCTTGTATGGTCCACTCGGTACTTCCAAAAACACGGGTTGGAGCCGCATAGGCCCCTATAATAATGATATCCATCTGATCTGCGTAGCCATAATTTTTATAATTTGCCGTTGCCCAGGAATAGTTGGCCCCGATATTGTAATCAGGACTTCCCCAATTAACTCCTACATTGTAATAAACTGAGTACCACCCGCCCACATACACTCCAAATTGTATTTTTGGGTTGATGGACTTGGCTCTGTTTCGGGCTTTTTCCATAAAATCATGGATTACTTTCACTCTATACTCTAACCATTTATGAAAATAGTTAGGTTTTTCCGCTGAAAGTCCGGATTTAACCAAATCATAGGTCATTACTTCTTCGGGAAAATCGGACAAACCAAAACCTAAATATTCTTCAAACTGGGTGCGGCTTAGTTCCGAAAAATCGCTATCAAGACCATCAAAACGACCTCTGTCAAGAATAATCCCATCTAATTCTTCATAAGCAGCTAGGTCTCCTACTAGATCTAGTAAAAACGCTTGGACTTCTTCATGGGCAGGATTAAAAAACACCGCCCCATTATCTGACAAATCCATTGTATTAATAATCCCATTTTCAGTAAGCAAAGAGGTTGCCCAATCTTTTTTATTTGCTTCACGATATAGCATTCCCTGAGCTCCAATACTTGTCCTAACTGCACCGGAAAAGGTATTGATCCCTGCATGCACTTTTAATCCCAAGGCATGACCTTCATCAATAAAAGCTTGCAGATAATCCCAAGAGGCTGTCCGTTCAATTTTGCTATAGCCAGAAGGTAACCAAGCACCTAACCATTTCACCTGATCAACTATATCTGTTTCAAACAAAACATCTCCAGATGTAGGCCGCACATCTACCACGATATCGGTAAAACCTGCCTCTTTTGCCAGAGTCAGATCCCTGATAATATTTTCCTTGCTATTAGCAAAATCAGGGAAATTAGCTGCCGCATCAATCCATATGAAACGTGGTTTATCTTGATTTTCTTTTTTATCCTCTTCCTCCCATTCCCATCCATAATCCTTAGCGTCATCCTCTGCACAACTAAAGATTCCCGTTAATAGAAAAATAAATAAAAAGGAATACTCTAATTTAATATTTCTCATAGTTAAACTAGTTTAAAAACAAGGAGCAGCTATGTGCTCCTTGTTATAATGCTACATATCAATACAATCAAACTGATACCCTACTACATAACCATTTGTGAACATAAAGTAGAGGTAAAGGAAATATCCATCATCAGAAACCCTCATCAACACATCTCCGGTGCCATTGAGATTAGCTGCCGCCCCTATTGCATTCGGACCATATTTGTTTATTTCTGACTTCCAAACCACTGCTGGACATGTATTGGCTGAAAGGTCTCCTGTAAACATCGCTTTATTACTAACATCCAGCAACCAAACAGCATCTGCCGCCCCCCAGGTAAAGCTATTTACCCAGTTTAGGGTTGCAAAGCTTGAATTATTAAATGGGATAAAATCTACTGCATTGGGAATATAGTTAGTACTGATTCCTTCCAGTTTGGCGCTTACTGTATGGCTAGTTCCATCTACCCAAGCAAATGTATTGTCGGAATAGGATGCCACAAAATAGTCTGCATTGACATTGGTTCCTGAAGTATAAACTACATCACTATTGGTTGTCCAACCTTTCGCCAATCCTGTCATGCTTATAATTTCTGGATCTTGCGATACTAGGGAGCCACCCACCACTTGCCATCTGGCGATCTGTTGCCCGGCCTGCAGAATCGGTGCGGTAATGATTGCTTCGCCATCAAGACTACCCTGAACAGATAGTTTTCTCCCAATAGGAACTCCTCCATCCCATGTGATATATAACTCTGGACTATCTTGAATAGAACTTAGGGTCCAGACCTTGAACGCACCTGCATTGGGTGCAAGGTTACATACCAAAATATTTCCATTATCGTCAGAGGTATTGTAAAAATTAGTTAAGCCCCCCTTAATTCCACCTAAATCCAATTCTCCTTCTTTTTCCCCGGTTTTTGCGTTAATAAATACACTGTTTATGCCTCTTGTATTGATCACTAAATGACTTCCACTCAGAGCAAGGCCCCCACTTAAGTGATCCACACCAATGCCCAAATCAGTTTTAAGCTGTTTAGCAAACATTAACTTAGCGCTACCAGGCCTGATCCCAAAAGGTAATTTCTCAGGTACTTCCTTCTTGACCTTATACACATTCTTTGTCACCCCATCATGTGCGGTTACAGTAAACTCAGGCTCACTATTATAATCTATCAACTCCTCTGCAGGATCTGGCGAAATTGTAGCATGATATGACAATCTTACCTCTGCCTTGGCAGGAGCCAAATCCCCAATTGCTACCAAGGAAATAGTCCGTGTAGATTCATTTATAACCCCTGTTAATCCTAAATCAGGCAAACTAAACTCTTCTATAGATGCCTCAGAACTTTTCCTTATTTCGGCCCTTACTACGAAGTCTTTCTTTTCTTTCCGCTGATCCGTAATGGTGATATGGTTTTCTTTGGTTAGATCCAAATACAAGAGAGATGGACTGACCGTTACGTTATCATCCAAATTGGCCCTTACACGCATTCGCTTCATTTGCTCCTCGGTTACCTCCTGATTACTGCTTACAGGAAAATAATAGGGAACGGGAACAACAATCTCGTTACTCCCCTCTTCATAATAACCTACAAACTCTCCTGTTCCATCTTCAAATGTGGCTATAATGCTATTGATCCCATTTCTTGAAACGGGCGGCAACAGTTCATCAGGTTGCTGGCATCCTATGACAAGAAATAGGAAGACCAGCATATAAATGATATTATATTTTTTCATCTTTCGTTTTTGTTTATTTCCATTCATCATATTGTTCTATGACTGAATTGTTCGCTAACTCGCTATAGGGTATGGGCAATACATAAGTTCTTTCTAAAAATTTCCTATCCTGCAGATCACAATCCACATATTCAAAGTGAAGATCGTCTCCAGCACCGGTTATTTTAAAACCATGGACCCGATAATCATTGTATTGCTCATGTGCTAGATCCCACCTTCTCATATCCCAGTAAAGGTGGCCCTCAAAAGCCAACTCTATTCTTCTTTCCTGTTGGATAGCATCAAAAAGATCATCTCCACTTAAACCTTCTTTGGGCGGTAATCCTACTCCCGGCCTAGCCCTTACCATATTGATATCCTGAATGGCATCTCCACTTTTTCCCATATGAAACAAGGCTTCGGCTCGATTGAGGTAAACTTCCGCCAAACGCAATTCCACCCAAGTTTGGATGCTTCTATAAGTCACCAAATCCCTGTGGCTTTCATCAAGCCATTTCCTTAGGTAATACCCTGTGGTCGTCCTACCCTTTGCATAAGTATCCTCTCGATAGGCCATATACCTTCCATTGGTGCCATTCACGGTATTCTCTAACACCTTATCTTTCCAAACGGCACCATTATAAAGAATAGAAGCATGAAAACGTGGTTCTAAGTCCTCATATGGCGGACGTTGCTGGATGCCCCCTGTTACATGCCATGGCGACCAATCCATCTTGGTACCATCCGCTTTTTCATAATATTCCACCATTTCCTGAGTTGGGGTACCGCTTCCTCCTTGATTTTCAATCTCTCCAAAAGTAGCATAATAGGTATCAAAAGAATGGTTAGGGCCTGTTACCAAGTAGTTATACTCGAGAATGGATTCTTGATTCCCTCCTTTCCATGAATCCTCATAATTATCTGTGAGGCCATAAATACCCAACCCCAATACCTGATCAGCTGCCAGTTTGGCTGACTCCCAACGTTCGGCATATAGCATCGCTCTGGATTTGAAGGCTAAAGCAGCTCCTTTTGTAATTCTTTCTCTCTCCTCGCTGCCCCAGCTGACAGGTAGCACACTTGCCGCATAATCCAAATCTTCTTCAATAAGGTCCCAAGTAGCCTCTTCTGAGGAGCGATCCTTATTTTTTTCCAAATTCATGTCTGTATAGAGAATAACCCCACCATGCCGCTTTGCCAGCTGAAAATAGAGAAAGGCCCTGAAGAACCTGGCTTGCCCGGCAAATAGGTTGTTATCTTCTTCCCCCAGCTGGGAATATTTTTTCAAACCATCTAAAAATTCATTGACCCTCCTTATTCTTTCGTAGGTTTCTCCCCAGGTTCCCAAAAGATTACCCGTAGGGGACATTAACTCTGGAGTAAACACATACATATTGGCATCTCCTGCCCGGCTTCCGGGCACATAGGATCCATACTTCATTGTCTCCGTTAAGCCTTCTGTAAGGTTTCCGCTAAACTGAGATGAACCAAAATTACCATATCGGTCCAGATAGGGATAAAAGCCATTGATGTATAAATTCACACTGGATTTATCTTCCCAGACTACCTTATCAGAGATCCTATCGGTGGGAGTGGTTTCTAGAAAATCTTCGCAGCCCGTCAACCCCAACAAGATCAGCGCAACAGCAATAACATATATATTTTTTAACATCGTTTTCATCCTTTAAAAATTAGAAAGTCAACTTCAGCCCTGCGGAAATTACCCTTTGTTGAGGATAGTACCCATTGGAAACACCTGGTTGCTCTGGATCAATATTGTATTGGGTCAACTTGCTCCAGGTAAATAAATTTTGGCCTTCTGCGTACAACCTAAGTGCATTTACGCCTATGGACCGCATCCATTTACCAGGAAAGGTATATCCAACTTGAAAGCTTTTCACCCGTAGGTAGTCTCCATTTCGATACCAGAAAGTAGATGAATATGCGTTATTGGAACTTGCAGGGACTAAAGAAAGCCGAGGGAATTCTCCTGTTGGATTATCTTCTCTCCAAGAGTTTTCCAACAAGTAAGTAGGACTGTTCCCCCCGTGATAGAAAGGTCTGGTCATAGAGGTATGATCCATTATACCACCACTGTACACTCCTGTCAAGGCCACGTCACGCCCTAAAGCTCCCTGCATTAAAAGAGCAATATCCCATTGCTTCCAAGAAGCGTCAAAGGTAACCCCTCCCACAAATTTTGGATAGGAGGATTTACCTATATACCCTCTGTCTTGTTCATAAGAAATCACACCATCACCATTGATATCCCGATACTGAATATCACCTGGCCGAACTGCTTTTCCCTCAATCAAAGGAGAATTATTGATTTCTTCCTGATTTTGAAAAAGCCCATCGGCTATAAATCCCACTTGAGCTCCGACTTCTTTACCCGTCAGTTTCAACCAATCAGGGGTATTTTCTGAATCACCATACCTAAGCCATCTCCTTTTGGTATATGTTCCATTCACCCCAACTTTATAGGAAAACTCTCCAAGCTGTTGCTTATGGGAAAGTGTTACCTCAAATCCTCTGTGATCTTGCTCATTATTATTTTCATATTGATGCACATATCCTCCAAAAGAATCCGGATAGGTAGCATCAACTGAACTAAGAATATCGAATATGTATTTATAAAAAACATCCACTTCCATGGCCAATAATCCGTTCCACAGTGTTGCATCAAAACCGCCATTATACTGCAATGCTTTAGCCCAAGTTAGGTTCACATTTGCAGGCCTGGAAGTAAGCAAACCATTTTGAGGCTCTCCGCCCAATACGACTGCAGGAGTGTTTAAAAAAGACATGGTATTGAGGTAATAATAGGGACCTATCTGGGATGTCCCTGTCAAGCCAACACTTCCTCTTAATTTCAGGTTATTGATGATATTTGATCTTTGCAAGAACCAATCCTCTTCGGATATTCTCCAGCCTACAGATGCAGCAGGAAACACACCCCATCTTTTTCCATCTACCATTCCCCCGAAAACATAACTGCCATCATATCTGACAGAAAATTCAGAAAGGTATTTGTCCGCATAATCATAACCAAGCCTACCTAGAAAACCAGCTTTCCTTTCCTGATAACTACCACCTGAAATATTCCTACGGTCATCCAGTTTAGCAAAACTTAGCTCATCCAGTTCATAGATATCAAAACCATAACCATAAGCAGCAAAGTTATTTCCATCCTGCTGAACAGTTTCCATCAGGGCCATCCCTTTGATATGATGTTTTTCTAAAGTCGTTTCATACTGTAAACTCGTATTTGTTACCCAATAGGCATAATGCGACAATCCTTCCGCTAAACCTGCAGTAGTTCCTCGTGCATCAGGCGCATAGGAATAACTGATATCACCTGTAGTAGAAGTAGGCACGGTGGCTACATTGGTATAGTAAGGTGTAGAAAAGGACTTGGTCATTTGATAGGATACATCATAAGCATTCATAAACTTGGCACTCAAACCTTTAACAAAAGGAACATTATAATTTAAAGACAAATTGGTTTGGATGACGTTCACTTTAGAATTATTGTATCCTGTCAAGGAGGAGGCTGCCAAGGGATTGATATAAGAGCTTGATGTACGGGTTGATACCGGCAAGCCATCATAAATTTCTGGCACATAAGGATGTGCTCTCATAGCCTGCTGTGGGATATTGTTCCAATCTCCCGGTGAGGCCGAATAGCCTGGTCTTTTTCGGTCTTCTATCCTGCCAGCTATATTAAAAGTCAACTCAAGATTATTGGCAATGTCAGCATCAATATTGGACCTTAAATTAAGCCTGTTATAGGAGAAACCGTCCACATTTCCTTCCTGGTTAAAATTGCCCAAAGAAACAAAATACCTGATCTTTTCCGTCCCACCAGTTGCATTGACATTGTAGCTCCTAGTTTTGCCCAATCCGAAAGTCTTTTTATACCAATTGGTGTTTCCCCAACCATCACTGGGATCCCCATTTAACATTTTTTCCACATGTTCAGAAGAAAAAACAGGCTGATCTCCATCCATTTCCCGAGCTTTATTATACCAATAGGCATAACCGGGTCCATCTAACATATCAAGCATCACTGCGTTTGAACTGACCCCTTGGTTTCCTGAAAAAGAAATGCGGGACTCTCCTTTTTTACCTCTTTTTGTATTGATGATGATTACTGCGTTGGCATCTAAACCATAAACCGAAGCAGCTGCCGCATCCTTAAGGACCGAAATGGTTTCGATCGTATTTGGGTCTATTTCAGAAAAACTCCGCGGAACCCCATCAACAATATATTTAGCAGAAGAACCTCTTACCAAAAGACTAGAAGCATCTGCTCCTGGTTGGCCTGATTGCTGCAAACTAATGACTCCTGGTACACGTCCCCCCAGAAGATTGGTCACATTTGCCATCGGTGCTTTTAAAAGATCTTCACCATCAATCTGTGAAATGGAACCTGTCACGCTTTGCTTTCGCTCGGTGCCATAGCCCACAACGACCACCTCTTCCATCGTACTCAGGCCAGGCAAAAGCTTGACATCAATAACAGTTTCTCCATTCACTATAACCTCCTGACTCTGATAACCAAGGAATGAAAAAACCAAGATTTTTTTTCCTTGCGGCACATTTAGCCGATACTTTCCCTCAACATCTGTAGAGGTACCTTGAGTAGTCCCTTTTACCAGAATATTTACCCCTGGAATAGACTCCCCATTTTCACCTGTTACCTGCCCGGTAACATTTGTCTGCTGACCCGCGGCCTCAAACAAGGACACAGACAGTACCAATACTGTCAGCAGGGCCATTTTTGTAAGTTTTGTAAAACTTAATCCCATGTATTTAGCATTATTTATCATTATTAAAAATTATTCTTGGTATAACAGCTCAAACTTGGGTCGAGCCATGGAACAGGCTAAATAGGTTCAAGCCGAATTATCTAATACTTATCTCCTCCTATTTAGCCTTGGCCTTTCCCTCGGATTCCTTTACTATTTTATTGATCTAAGGAGCTCTACGTTTACTACCCTTCATTCAAAAAACAATGATACCCGAAACCTAAAACACCCTACTGGCTCATTTATATGGCTACATCCCTTCGCCTCTGAAAAACTTAGCTTCAAACCAAAAATAAACCGACAAAAACATAGTTAGTTTTTTAAATATAACTGTCTCTAATTTAATTTTATTTAATTAAAAACACAATACTTATTAAATTTTTTTATTAATTATTGCTAAAATATTTATTTTCCCTTACTTACTCATTCTTAGCAATTTGATGTAGAAAATTTACCTCAGTGAACCAGATCAAAATCAACCAAAGCCTCAAAGGTTCTATTCCAAGGAAGAGAAAACTCAATATTTTGGATGCGATAGTTATCCTTCATAAAAAACACTTTTTGCAGACGATTCACCTCTTTCTCTAGTTCACTTTTCCCCTTTTTTTCCATTTCTAAAATAATATCTTCCTTTCTTACAAATGCACTCCGACCTACCTGTTGATAATAACTGTTCAAGGATTCACGGATTGGATTATTGTAGTAATAATCATTCATCAGCCTATGTAGTGTAAACCAATACTGAGTTTTCTGTACTGCTTTCACCATTTTTTTATTTGCCCCGGCCTTTTCTAGCGCTATAAAATAAAGCAGCCCTTGAGGAAGAGCTGTCCCTATGGTATTGCCAGCTGTATTCCACGAGGCATAGCCATAAACTTTGTCCAAAACACCTTCTTGCTCTAGTAAATGGGTAAATTCCGCAGAACCTCCTTGAACATTTCCAATAGGGTCAATATCTGCTATTATCAAACGTTTCCCAGCTTTAATCGCTTCAACTATCTCTTTCACAAAAGGCAGGGCTTCACCAGGTTGATTCCTCGAACTATAGATATAATAAAATAAATCCGCCTTCTCTTCTGAATTCACCAAGATACCCCCAGCAGCCTCAATATGATTGGCCACAGTTGTTTTTAAGGGCCTATCTTCAAAAGCCATCACCTCTTCCGACATGGATTGGGAGGAATAAACAGGTTTTATCTTTGGCGCCAAGCCTGCGAATTCATTAATTGCCCTAGCTAATAGTAGCATGGCCACTTCATCTGTACCAGCCTGAATAGCCACCTTTTCCTTCAAGTGGTGCATTTCCAAAAATTTGCCTAAACCTTGTTTTTCCTTTATGTGCACCCCTTCCGGCTTGGCATCATCTTGGGACAAAATCAGGTAATCGATTATTCCTTTATTTACATAATCCATCATTAATTGATTGACCTGCAAATTTCTTTTTCTAGCAGTCATATACCCCCTTAATGCTTCCTTAGGAACTATCTTTTCCAGCTTTTTGACCTCCTCCTTGGCATCCGCATCTGACTTTACCGAAACCTCAGCCCATCTTGCCAGGGCTTCTCTATAATTTTCGTTGGTTCCGTCGGCTGTTGGTGCCAAACGCATGACCACACTCTGTACATATAACGGCACCTCAGGGGCAAGCTTCCTAAGACGTTCAATTACCTTCACCCTCCTTAGAGCAATTTCAGCTTTTACCTGATGCACCCTGCTGGCTACCAAACCTCCATATGCCAGCATATCCGCAGCAATGATCACCGCGTCCACACCTGAATAGTCCTGTTCTAAAAGCCACTGTATTAGTTCATCCGACTGCCCGGGCTCCTGCAAATTCCCCAACAATTTCTCCGGTGGGCTCACCAGTTCGGTCAAAGCGATCTCCCCCATTCTAACCGGAAACTGCAAACAAGGCGGCCTGTCATCCAAAGGGACAAAAATCACTTTTTTCCTTGTCCCATTGCTTTCGACTTGTGCCACCGCCGTGAGATTCAAAATGCCAAAACACATGAACATGCAGATTACAAATATCTTCTTCATCACTTACTAATTGGAGACCACTTATTGGCTATACCTTGGGACTGTAGGAATCCCTGAAAATCCCTTAATATTTCCTTTTCTTTCCATACAGTTTTCGGGGAAGTTTCATTAGAAAGGGAATAGCTGCACAGCATCCCTACAGCCTCTCCTATGCTCCACTCAACCGGATGCAATCGGTAGCATCCATTGGTGATATGAGTAGTGCCTATATTTTTATTGGCAGGAAGCAGGTTCTTCATCTTTTTGGGAAGCAATGCCCCTAGGGGAATTTCAAAACGCAGAGAACTGAAATCTATATAATTATCGCCTCCTGTACTGGGGTGCAAATCAATATGGTAATAACCAACCCCAACACTATCATCAAATCCGGCTGCCTCTACCTTTTCCTCTGGCAGTCCCAGTTTCTTTGCCCGCTGGTCTCTCCCCACATGCTCTTCCAAAATGGTAAACTCGGCCTTTATCCTTCTGGACTCCCTTATATAAGGATATTTGGCCAAACCGTCCTCCGTTCCCATAATATCATTACGCAAACGTAATCCCCTCCAACCTTTACCTCCATCGGCCCTGGGAGCTTCTGTCTGTAACCAATACAAAAGGGAAAGACTCAGTTGTTTGGACTGTTCTACATGATGCTTAAACTCACTTTCTTTTACATCCACCAGATTCCCCAGGAAATAATCATTTTGAGGCCAGTTTACTACAGAGATGTCCCCTTCAAAAAAACCTTTATCAAAATTATGCTTATCAATAATCTTTCTGTAGTTCCACAAATTTAGAAGTCCATCGAATTCAGTCCCCCGAGGATCAAAAGCCAATGCCTTCGGCTTTAAGGTTTTGGGGTTGCTGTAATTCAACTCCAATAACTTCCCGGCCCATTTTGGTTTCATCTCAGGACTAAAAGACTGCCAGAACTCATAATTATCGGGCTTGGAAATGGTCCAGTCCTCCCCTTCAACATAATCCATTGCAAAGCACATGGTAAAAGCCTGTTGGTTCTCAGGATCCGCTTTTTCAGCAGAATGAAGTTCACCTGTTTGACTTTTTGACTCAGTTCCTTTTTGATAATCCGTACCTGTTATCGGCAACAAATCCCCCAGTTCCGTGGCATCAACAAAGTACTTGCCCTCCAATACCTGCTCCTTTCCGGATCGAAGGGAAACAGCCACAAGTTGGCTCACCATATCCCCCTTGACCACAGCATCTTTGACCCTCCACTCCTTTAACAATATCAATTGACGATTACTGATATAGGGGGCAAATAGCTGCTCAAGAACCTTCACCGCTACCAATGGTTCATGACATAATGCAGAGACAACTCCGTTGCCTGGGTTCAACAGTGGATTTTTTGCTTCCTCTTTGACAAGCGGATAATGATCCACGTAATAAGCCCTGACAGCTTGACGGAACGCCCTGTAAAACTCGGTACAACCCTGGTCTTCTATCCAGTCATGCTCATCAGGCGGAACACCTTGTTGGCTCAACTGACCTCCTATCCAATCGGTTTCTTCCGTCATGATTACTGAATGACCATTTCTAAGTGCTGCAAAAGCAGATGCACAGCCTCCTAAGCCAGCACCAGCAATAATAATATCTGCGCAATAGAGGTTGGATTCCGGGATATACTTGGCCTTACTGACTGCTTGCTCACCCATGGCATTTACAGCAAATGGCCAGTTCACCGGATTTGCCAACAGGCTACCTAAACCCGCTTTGGCTATAAAACTTCTTCTATTCATATCTATTTACCTAATTTCTCCCAGTCTGATCGATCATGAAGGTAATACCAAACCTCATTACAGTCAGGAGCCGGCGTGTTTTTCATAAAATCGTCCATTACATCGAAAGCCCGAAACATGGCATTACTGATTTCATGCCCTCCATTACGATAAGCATGCAACTCTACGGGTAACCCCAGTAATTTGGCTTTTTCATAAATCGACATGGATCCAAATAACATCATATATCCAGGACTTGTCCCTGGACATAAGTGGTGTGGCGCAGTTTCAAATGGCACTAATTGATCATTGGAGCCATGGTAAAGTAATAGAGGCACCCAGTTCTCCTGGTTTACAAGCCTTAAGTCCAAAACTGCCCCTGCAAAAGACATTGCCCCTTTGAATCTGAAGCCCTCAGCAATATGAAATGCCTCAGGCATACTTGATTTAAAGGGATTAAAAAGTACTTGTAAAATTGCCTCTGCTCCAGCGCTACTACCGGCCAAATAAATCTGCTCAGGATCAACATCATAATCTTTGGCATGCTCTACTATAAAACGCGTGGCTGACACAGCATCTTCTGCTGCATACCGGATCGCTTTTAGCTTTTCAGGGGTAGGGAAATTACAACCGAAACCATGGCCTTTAGCGTGAAGACGGTAGGAGATTACAAACACCCTATACCCCCTCTTTTGCATTTCTTCAGCAAAAGGAGCTTGGTTCTCAGGATTTCCGCCAGAGAATCCTCCTCCATGGACAAAAACAATACTCTTCTGACCAGCTCCGCCGCTGACAGGATAATAATCAAAATAAAGCTCCTCCCCATCAACTGTCTTATAAATTACCCGTTCTGAAACTTGCGCTTCCACTTTTATATAAAAAGCCAAAAACATACATAAAAATAATATACAGGGATATCTCATAGTTATTTAATTATTGATCCGTAATTAGTTTATTTTTTATACTCTCTTTAGGCAAACGTTCAAAAGTTTTCCATATCAACAACAAGGCTCTGGGCACATGGAAGCCCCCCTTCCACTTTCCGCCTTTTGCAGGAATAAGTACCTCACCATACTTATCCAAATAGCCAAACCACTCCCCATTTTCCTCATTTCTAAAATGTTTCCATGCATATTGATGCACCTTTTCGAACTACAGTATACATTCCTCCTGCTTGGTATGCTGATATGCCTTGGCCAAAAACAAACCCAGCAAAACTAGTGGAGGCAGTCCCCATTCTTCCCTTTTACTAAAAAAAACAATGATAAGGATTAGGGTAATCAACATCCCTGAAAGCTTTTATATTTTTGCCCATATTGCTCCCATACTTCATCGATCACGAATCGGTTATGTTCAATTTCTGCTGCTAAATTCCCTGTGTCCCAGTATTCACCTGAATCATACAACCCGAAGTAAAACTTCATTCTGTATTTATCGGCCAATTTAAGATACATATCAAGAAGATCACTTGCTGGCTTATAACAGCCAAGCCCCATTAAATACTTGGAGGGATAGGTCAAAAATTTACGGTAACCAGATCTTATCATTATAACCGTATCAATACAGACACGCTTCATATGTCGAAAATCTGGATCCCATTCCTCTCCGCGCCAGTTTTGGTGCAGAATATCGTGGAAAATTTCGTCCAAAAATTTTCCTGTGATCGGAAGACCTAAATCAGCCTTTTCTATTAAGTCAACTGGAATAGTTTCTTCAAATGCTTCTAATTGACCTCCCTTAACTAAAGTCGGTCCCGCAAACAAGGATGTTCCTATCAAGGAGGTATTTTCAAAAATTTTCTTCGTTGGGGTGAATCCATATTATCCATTAGTTTTTTTTAACAAAAGCCTTAATTTTTCAATTTATGTCATCTTGGTTTATGGAATTGGTTCCTATTCTCTTATTTAAACACAATTCTCAATGTGTTAAATTGAAATATTGAGCATCAATAAAGCCTGGATAGTATTTACCAATTTAAAAGGGCTCTAGAAAAGTGATTTAAACCACTAATTAAATTTGAAATGTAATTAATAATTTTTTTTCTTATTAATCAATAAGTTATTTAATTTTTTACATTATAACGTTTAGAAAAAATTTCTTAAAACATAAAAGAAATAAGACCAAACAATTAAAATACC
>NZ_BAAHAP010000114.1:0-14928 GCF_054777495.1 Echinicola sediminis
GTTTTTCCCTTTTTCTTCTGAGCGAGATGAACATCATTTGGATACAATCCTTGGTCATGGGCTCATTTCCGGAAATTTGAAAACCATAATTATAGAGTTCTGGAGTGTACTTTCTGTAGATATAATTAAAAGCTAACTCATCCCCTCTTTTAAAAGAGCTCCAAATTTCAGCATCAGTTTTTTCCGTATAGACCACGGTTACTTGCCTTTGATGATGCATCATAAGGGATTCATCAGTAGACTCAGTTTTTAGTAAACGGTTATTTTGGGGTTCATTCATCTAAGCAGCTGTTTACTATGACATCTTCATATATAAGAGGGGATGACTAGACTAAATGTACCCAATTATCAAAAAGTTTTTTCATAAAAAAACGAAATAAAAAAAATTTCAAACAATGATTTTACCATACATTAAACTTCAATTTATTGTTTTTACAACTAAAAAAACAAATAAGAAGCCCTTCTAATAACCTATTTTAAATAGGGCAACCACACTCGCAATTCATTAACAAATGTATCTTGAAATAAACTGTGCACTTAAATAATAACCTTAAGGGACATCTTTGTCAGAGTTTCTTTTGGTTATTCCGAGGTTAAACGATTATTGCTTTATAAGTAAAGATCCATCGAGCTATTACCTTTTTGTTATAGAATTATTGACTGATGTTTAAAATTGTTTGATCACATCTTCTCTTGAACGATTTTTCTATAATTAATATAAAAATATCGTAATCTTGTAATTAGAATTTATCGCCATGAGCAACCACGAAAGATCGGTATATAGCTTTAAGGATTTTGGCATAAAAAGAGGGGCGAGCTTTGGGCACTATAGGTACACCGAGGCCAAACCGCACCTAGAAAACCACATCCACACCCATATTCTTGAGATTTGCTTTTGCATCAAAGGCCAGCAGTACTATATTATCAAGGGTAAGAAAGTGAGATTGCAGGGAAATGAATTTGTGATCGTTCCGCCCGACACCTTACACAGTACTGGGGATTATCCGGAAGGAAAGGGAGAGCTTTACTGGGTACAAATTTCAATGGATGAGCACTTGGGAAAACTGTGTAACATGACCAAAAAAGAAGCCGCTCATCTTTTAGACTTATTAAAGTCCAAATCTGCCCAGGTATTCAAGGGGACATTTTTTGTCAAACCCATACTGGAGAAAATCAAAAAAACTCTTCAAAAAAGCCAAACGATCATCTCCAAAATCACCCTCAACCAACTTCTTACCCAATTATTGTTGGAAACCTTGGAGCTCGCCAGTAAAGAGCAGGCAGTCTCCATTTCCAAAAGGCTAAATCAAATCGATGATTTTATTCAAAAGAATATTTACAGGACAATTTACCTGGATGAATTGGCCGAATTGATCAATGTATCAGAGGCCTACTTTAAATCATGGTTTAAAGAAAAAGCAGGAATGCCCCCAAAAGAATACATTAATCGGATGAAAATTGAGAAAGCTAAAACCAAGTTAATAGAAAATAATTCAGTAACAGAAGTTGCTTACTCTTTGGGCTTCTCCTCATCCCAATACTTTGCAACTACCTTTAAAAAGTATACCGGACTTACTCCAAAGGCCTATATGCAGGAAAATAATTAAATGAGGGAACGGATCGTTCCCTCATTTTTATGTTACAACTTTTCAATCTCCACACTACACTTCTCCCCTACTTCCATTGTTATTTCATAATAGCCCCCTTTCGCTATTTTTTGTCCGTTTATCAAAGCTGCTGTTTCGAAGGGGTTAATTATTTTAAGCCTCCCCCCATTACGGGCTAGCACCTCTGCAAGGTATTTTTGTTGACTTTGCTTATCAGCACTGATCTTGAATCCACCTTCTGCTAAAAAACCTTGAAATGAAGCCTTTTCCCAGCTATTTGGTACAGCAGGAAATAGTCGAATAAAGCCTTCATGACTCTGAAGAAGCATTTCCTGCAAACCCGCAGCAAATGCAAAGTTTCCTTCCAAGGTAAAGGGCCTGTAAGTAAAATTGGTATATCCCTTGCCTGATTGATCCCCGTTTACATGGAAACTATTGGGCAGGCAAAAACTCGTGGCAAAAACCTTGAGTGTTTCCGCAGCCCCTTCCCCATCTAGCATACGTGCTTGAAGATTCGCTAACCAACTAAATGAATAACCAACCCATGCAGAAGAACCCTGCTTTTTTAAATTATTGACAGTATTCATCATTATTTCTTGAGCTTCCGGTCCATCCGACCAATTGATCAATCCTAATGGGTGGATGCCCATCAGATGGGAAAAGTGCCTGTGCGACTGTTCATATTCTTCAGCGGGCGCTACCATCAAGCCGGAGGAAGGATCAATAGCCAATTCTGGCCATTCATTTAGGATTTTGTTCCAAGATACGGCCTCTTCTTTTTCCCCTAATTCCATTGCCAATTCTGCGGCTTTTGAATAAACATAACGGATGATAGCCAAATCAAAATTGGTGGTTTCCCCAAACCAGGCTTCTTTTCTATTATCATGGAACTCTGGAGAGGAACTTATCGGCAATTTACGCTTACCCTCTGCGTCTCTTTCTGCTATCTGGTCAAAAAAAACGGCTACTTCCTTGAACCAAGGATAAGCCCGGGATTCTAGATACTCCCTATCCATGCTATATTTCCAGTGTAGGTAGAAGTGCTGGGCCAACCAACCTGAAACCGTCGGACCAAATGAGTATTGGATCCATCCCCCCATAGGCTCTCCTTTCAAGGTAGTCACTCCCGGTACATTTATTCCATCTACACCAAAGTAATTTTGGGTATAGTTTCTGAAAGTATCTTTGTGTTCCCAAAGCCAATTGGTAAATCCATATTCAAGTTCCAGATGATCCGCACTGTAGGCAGGCCAATAGCTTAGCTGGGTATTTAAATCATGATGATAATCTCCTTTCCAGGGAGGTAATTTACCATTATCGGCTGTCCAAACGGCCTGTAAAGAAATAGGTGGTCCATCAGCCCTTGCTGCAGCCCCAAATTTATATTGCTCCAGGTACCATTGCTTTTCCAATACTACATCCGGAATGTTAATACTGGATTTAGACCAAAATGCTTTCCACCAAGCCAAATGAGAGGCAAAATAATGCTCAAATCCATTATTCAAGGCCTCTTCTATGATCTTTTGCGCATTGCTATTGGCCTCGTCCCTTCTTTCCCGAGTACTGATGGACCATACTCCTGTCAACTTTTCATTTATATATTTCCATTTTACGGCCACCTGATAAGAAAAGCCTCCCCACCCCCTTTGTTCATACACCAAAGTGGAATCTGTTCGGTTTACCGTGCCTTTTTCATAACCAAGTCTTCTTAAATCCTGCCCTGTAACAGGATCCTCTTTCGCAGATATGATTTCACTTACATACCTTGGAACAATCAGTTCAGGAAGAAAACCTTCTTCAACCCCTTCGAACTCAAAAAATCCGACATTCTTTTCAGCATGGACAAAGGTTTTTAGACGGGTGCCGGAATCCCATTCCACCTCACTTAGTGCACGGCCAAGCTCCAACTTTACTTTTTTTACCTTTCCTAAGCCCGATTGGCCAAATTCCAAAGCAGCCCCAGGTATTTTGGAAGGTGCCGGTGATTGGTCATAGGGATGGTCGAACAATTCCTGCACTTTATGGTATTCATCTTTTTCCCATTGTTTCTTCACCCACTGATAACTCCATTCTTTAACGTTAAGGTTATCCATGGGACGTAAATCCCATAACCCCACATGATCTAGAGAAAATCGAAGATTCCCTTCCTTTTCCCACAGCAGGGCACCCACTTTTCCATTGCCCAAAGGTAAGCCTTCATCCCAAGAACCGGGTAAATCCTCGAAAGATAGCTCATATGGAAATTTGATGGGACTTTCGTCGCTCACTGTTTTTTTTCCCGATTTACAGGATGACAAATACACTGACAATATCCCACAGCATAAGTGGAGATAAAACGTTGAACTTAACTTTAACATCATAAAATCTACTTTTGATTACAATATTATATTATCAATGCACTGAAGGATTCCTTTTTATCTCTATCAATGCTTGTTTCACTTTTTAGTCCCTTGCCCACCTTTTGAACTAGAAATCTTTAAAAAACTACTTCAAAATGATAGGCCGAATATCCGAATGATTGCCATAAAAGATGTATAAAAAAATAGGGTAATACAATATTGAAAGCCTTTCAAGAAATAAACTCCAATATTTGGATATCAAAATTTTATTTTCATGACAGAAACCATTAAAAAGGAAGATTTCTTAAACAGGGGCTTTACCCACTTGGATTCGCTAATAAACCAAGAAGAAACCAAAGAGCTGTTGACCATCTATGATGAATTGCTGGCTGACAAGTCCAAAACGGCAGGACTTCGCAGTGATCTGGCCGGTGGGGAAAAACAAACCAGTGTGGAACGCATCACACAGATAATGCGGCCCAGTACGATTGAACCCAGATTACTGGAAAGCCCAGCCTATGCCAACGCACTAAAATGGGCCAAGAAATTATTAGGTGATGACATCGCATTGGATTTTGATATGTTCATCAACAAAGCGCCCTACACCAACACCGCTACCCCATGGCATCAGGATGCCGCTTATTGGATCAATATGCCAGACAAAAGAGCAGTAAGCTGCTGGATAGCCCTTGATCAAGTCACAGAAGAAAATGGCTGCATGTGGTTTATCTCTAAAAACACGGCCGAAAACATCCTCCCCCACCAAGCTTTGCCCAATGGAGGTGCCCTTTATTGTGATACAGATGACAGCCATGCCCAGAGCATTCCTTTATCCCCGGGTGGCTGTTCCTTTCATGATGGCTTCACGCTTCATTATAGCAGGGGCAATACTACCCCAAACCAAAGAAGAGCCTTGATCCTTAATTTTCGCCCAGAATCCATGATCCAATTACAAAGAAGTCAGGGAGTAGACCATACCGGAAAAAGGGAATTCAGGAATAAGACGATCTAGAAATGCAGCTTAAGCTTATATATCCTCGTTGGGGAAGTGACCATATTCCTTGGAAAAAGTTCCTAAATGATATTAAGGAAGCAGGGTTTGCGGGCGTGGAAATTGGCATTCCCGAATCCAGGATTGAAAGAGGACGCATTTTAGACATGATTAAAGATCATGACCTGGAGTTTATCGCCCAACATTGGGAAACCCAATCACACAGTTACCAGGACCATCTTAAGTCCTATCAATACCACCTACAAAGGTTAGCTGATTGTAAGCCTATATTGGTGAACAGCCATACCGGCAAGGATTACTTCTCTCCTAAGGAAAACCTGCAATTAATTGAAACAGGTCAAGAAATAGAAAAAAGTACCGGAGTGCCTATCACCCATGAAACTCACCGATCTAGATTTTCCTATGCTGCCCATGTTTGCAAAAGTTACTTGGACGAAAGCAAAGAGCTCAAATTGACCGCCGATCTTTCCCATTGGTGCTGTGTGTCTGAAAGCTTGCTGGAAGACCAGGAGGAGACGGTGAAACAAGCTATCCGTCATACCTATCACATTCATGCCAGAGTGGGATCCTCGCAAAGTCCCCAAGTCATTGACCCAAGGGACAACAGGTATGAACCTGAGTTAAACCAATTCAAGTCATGGTGGAAATCGATGCTGCTCCAGGCAATACAGGATGGCCGTGAATGGATTACAGTGACTCCTGAATACGGGCCTAGCCCTTATGCCCTCTATCAACCACTTGGAGATAAGCTTTTAGGTGACCAATGGGGCATTAATCACTTCATTGCAGAAGAAATCAAAAAAATACACCGAGAGCTTTCATTTACATCAAAATAAAATGCCTATGTAAAAACAAGCATTAAAAAGTATCCGGACAAACTTCCACTTTGCCCGGATGAATTGAGTTCAACATGCTCATGTCTAACCCAAAAACACTCAAAATTATGAAAAATTTTACCAAAAAAAATTGGCCATACTCAAAATGGAAAATGATTCTCCTGAGTATAGGCTTATTACTTTCAGGAGTTCAAAAGTAAGCGTTTTCGGAAAGCCTCCCAAAAATTTCTACTGCTAAAAACAAAAATGTATTCAAGGAAATATCGGGTACCGTAAAAGATATCAATGGAAGCCCTATCCCTGGTGTAAGTATCCTGAAAATCGGTTCCAATATGGGCATTGTCACCGATTTGGATGGGAAATTCACCATTGAGGCCGAAGAGGGTGATATACTGTCTTTTTCCTTTATAGGCATGAAACCCCAACAGGTAACCGTGGGTGCTGCATCCGTATTAAATATCGTTCTGGAAGAAGATATCAGCTCCTTGAATGAAGTCGTAGTCGTTGGCTACGGTACCCAGAAAAAGGCTAACGTTACCAGTTCGGTAACCACTGTTGAAGCCAAGGAACTTGGGACAATCACCCAGCCTAATATTGGCTCTGCACTACAAGGAAGGGCTCCCGGTCTTTTTGTCCGTGATGCAGGGTATAACCAGGGCCTGGGCTTTTTGGTCAGGGGCTCCACCACTATTGGTAATAATTCCCCCTTGTTTATCGTTGACGGTATCCCACAAAATGCGCTGACTGTTGATCCCAATGATATTGAAAGCATTTCCATATTGAAAGATGGAGCTGCCTCAGCCATATATGGTTCAAGAGCGGCAGCCGGTGTGGTCTTGATCACAACAAAATCAGGTAGCAATGAAAAGGTACAATTCAGTTATGAAACTTATTTTGGATGGAGTGATTTGACTACTACACAGAAAACAGTAGGATCAGTAGCCTCTGCCCAAATAATGAACGAAGCTTCGTTAAATTCCGGTGGACAGGCTTTGTTTTCAGAAGATCAAATCAATCTGTTCCGTGCTGGCACAGACCATTGGTATGCCGATACCGATTGGAAAAAAGAAGTCCTAAAAACGGAACATTCCAAACGGCACTATCTAAGTGCTACCGGAGGAAATGAGAAAACAAACTACTATCTGGCCTTTGGTTACAGAAGTATTGACGGTATCATGAAAAAGGGCATTGAAGGCGCTCAGTATAGCTTCAGAACCAATCTAAATACGCATTTAAGAGATAATATAAAGCTATCCACCAATCTGAGTTATATCATTACCGATAATACTTCTCCGAGTGTAAACAGTGGTATTGACAATATTTATACGCACTTAAATTCAACTGCACCGTTTTTACCTGTCCGTCAGAGCGCTGAACCTGATGCTCCATTTGCATTTCTCAATCAAGCGGGCAATTATAGTAGGGGATTTTGGAATGCCTTGTGGGAATTGGAAGCAGGAACGAGCAATTCTATCGGTAAAACGTTTACGCTTAACACCAATTTGGACTGGGAAATCCTTCCGGGTTTAAAGGCTATTGGAAGATTCTCAGGGATATTTCTCAACAGTAAGTCTTATTCCAATATCTATAAAGGATCAACGACCAATGGTCCTCCTTGGTTCTCAGACATCAACAGTTTAAGCAGGACTTTCGCTGACAACCGCCAATTAAATGTCCAGACTTTCCTTAGCTATGAGAAGACAATTGACAAGCATTACTTCAATGCCTTGGCAGGATGGGACGTGCAATTTGACAAAAATTCTTTCCTATCTGCCAGCAGGGTAAACTTTCAGTTTGATGATCTGCTCACAGAATTCAATGCACCCAACTCTGGAGACAAGGAAGATATCACCGGGTTGAACAGCAATACCACCGAAAGTGCCCTTCAATCAGCTGTAGCAAGGATCAACTATAATTATGCCGAAAAATACTTCTTGGAACTAGCTGGAAGATACGATGGGTCCTCTGTATTTGCGCCGGAAAACCGCTATGGATTTTTCCCTGCAGCATCAGCAGGCTGGCTGATATCCAGGGAGGACTTCTTTGGGATAGAAAGCATGGAAATGCTGAAACTTAGAGCTTCCTATGGTGTCAGCGGTAATAACAGGGTCAATGGAAGTTACTTTTCCAACATCGGCTTTGGTTCCTATTATTTTGGTGCGGGAGACCTTGTCGCTGTGACAGCAAGTGAAGGCGGCATTCCTTTTAGAAACTTAAAGTGGGAAACCACCAATTCTGCCAATATTGGTATTGACTTCTCCTTTAACAACGGAAAGATTGGAGGGTCCATTGATCTTTACAATAAAATAACCGATGATATTTTATTGCCGAGTCCTGTTCAAGGAACAGTAGGTACCAATAGAAACGGACCTGCCATCAATGCGGGCAAGGTAAAAAACAGTGGCCTTGAGCTTTCCATCAATCATAGAAACTCCCTAGGAAATGGACTGCAATATGGTGTAACCCTAGTCGGATCCTATAATAATAATGAGATCATTGAATTGACCGATGCATTTTCAGAATTCAGCACTAGTTACCGTGTCGGAGATCCCCTTGGCGCCATTTATGGATATAAGTCCGATGGTATTTTAACATCAGAAGCAGAGGCTGAAGCCTATAGGAGTTCTTTGACTTCAGGTATCAACCCAAACACCTCCGCCGGCGACATCAAGTATATTGACCATAATGGAGACGGAAAACTCGATTTTGAAGACCGTGTTGTCATTGCCGAAACCGTACCTAAAATCTCCTATGGACTATCCTTGGATGCCAATTGGAAAAACTTCGATTTTCAGGCCTTTATTCAAGGGGTTGGCAAAACCCAACAATACAAGAACAATGACCTTTTTGGAAATTATGCCTGGATACCTGAAGAGGCCCAGAATGCCTGGAGTGAGAATAACCAAAATGGCGATTACCCAAGGTTGTTACTCTTTGGTCAACAAACCTATTTTCAAAACTTCTATACCAATTCGGATTATTGGAGTTTCAACGGTTCCTATTTAAGGTTGAAAAACATCCAGTTGGGATACACTGTGCCCCTCAAGGACAATAAGTTCCTAAATAGTCTACGGTTCTATGTAACAGGCACAAATGTCCTTACAGCTTCCAGTTTCAGACCTGGATTTGATCCAGAATCCAATGGTTTGAACATCCCGCCATTGAAAACATATACCATTGGTTTAAATGTTAAATTCTAAACCCAAAAGCGATGAATAAAATAGCATATATATCAATCATAGCTATCGGAATATCTTCCCTTTCATTGAGTTCATGTGTAGAAGAGGACATTACCAAATTACCGGTAACTGCCCTTTCAGAAGATGAGTTCTGGAATTCCGAAGAACAGGTAGCCCAGGCCGCCAATGCGGCCTATTTGACACTTGAAAACGTCGGCCAAATAGAATGGGACGGATTCACAGAAGTAATTTACAGCCAGACAGGTTCCACAAAAGAAATTTCCACCGGGGGGATAAACCCTGGTTCCAGCGTGGTCAATTCCCTGTGGACTTCAGCCTATGGCACCATAAGAGATGCCAACTGGTTCTTGAACAATGTGGACAAAGCCCCTGTAGAAGCAAGCCTTATGGCTAAATACAAGGGACAGATGCGCTTTATACGCGCTTGGGCTCACTATCGCCTGATGTACCAATTCGGTAATGTACCTATTGTAGAAGAGGTTCTTGATATCAGCGAGGGAAAGGTGGCCCCTAACAACAGGGCTGAAGTGCTCAATTTCGTAATCAATGAACTTGACCAAACCATTAGTGAATTATCAAATCCGGGATATAGTCCCGAATTTGGGAGAATCACCGTATGGGCAGCAAAGGCTCTTAAATCCAGAATTCTGCTTTATGAAGGCACTTTGGAAGGTAATAACGAGATGCTTAATGAAAGTGCCGCATTGGCCAAAGACATCATGGATAATGGAGGATTTAGCCTTCACCCAAATTACACGGAGCTATTCCGACCTGAAGGTGACGGAAGTAATGAGGTGATCCTATCCCGTATCAATGCCGATATGGAAGGTCAATACCACAGCCTTGGACAGATGCTTGGCCCTGTGAGCTTCCATGCATCATGGAATATTTTCTCTCCCACTGTGGCCTTAGTGGAAACCTATCCTGACATCAACGGTGAGTCCATTGAAACCAGCCCGTTATACAATCCGCAAGCACCCTTTGAAAATAGGGACCCCCGATTAAAGCAAACGGTTTTTGACTGGAGAGAAACCGTAAACTATGAAGGGGCTATTTTTGAAAACACAGGTACCTGGTTTAATTTCAGAAAATTCATTGATCCCAGCGAAACTGCGGAGCAAAGAAGCCATAATGATCACATCATCTTCCGATTAGCAGAGATGTATCTGGGCTATGCCGAAGCAATTAACGAAGTTCAGGGACCGAATCAGCAAATTCTTGATCTGGTAAATGAACTCAGGACTCGTGCAGGAAAAGGAGCTGCAGACGACGGATCCGACATAATAGTCCCTCCCATCCAATTGGCAGGATTGACAAAAGAGCAATTCAGGGAGATCATTAGAAGAGAAAGGATCATTGAATTGGTCGGTGAAGGTATCTTATATTATGATTACCATCGATGGAAACTATTGGAATCTACCATGAATAAACCAGCTCTAGCTGTAGTGCCTCTTGAAGACAGGGTATTTACCGCTCCCAGGGATTATACCTGGCCAATTCCTGAGTTTGAACTGATCAATAATGATCTATTATCCCAGAATCCGGGCTATTAATACCTGTTCAGTTGCGGGCTGCTAATAAGCCCGCAACTGTTACATTAAACCTTAAAAAAAAGGGTATTATCAAATAAACTAACATGAAGTACATCCAAATTTTACTAGGCATCATTCTTCTTCTTTTTGCAGGGTGTGAACAGGCTCCATCAAAACCTGCTGAGATTATCCATGCCTATCAAGTATTAGAAAGAGTCCTAGGCCCGGAAAATGCCCGAAAATTCCAACTTGAACTGGTAGCAAAGGACTCACTGGACTTTTACCATATAGATGCCTCGGAAGGAGCTGTGGTGGTACGGGGAACCTCTTCCACCACACTTACGAGGGGCGTCTATGACTACCTGAAAAACGCTACCCATTCGATTATCAGCTGGTCTGGGAATAGGATCTACATTCCTGAAAAACTACCTGATTACACAACAGAAGTAAAAACCCCGTTTAAGTTCAGGTATTACCTCAACACTGTCACTCACGGCTATACTTCCCCTTATTGGGATTGGGAACGATGGGAAAAAGAAATTGACTGGATGGCCATGCACGGTTTTAATATGCCACTTATTGCGGGTGCCCACGAAGCCATCCTTTTCAGAACTTTCAAAAAACTTGGCTTGACCGATGAAGAAGTGTTGGATTATTTTTCTGGTCCTGCCCATTTTCCTTGGAACAGGATGGGCAATATCGGGAGTTGGGATGGGCCACCTCCTATGTCCTTTTTTGATAAACAGCTTGAGCTGGCCCACAAAATGCAGGATAGAATGTCCGAACTGGGTATGTCCCCAATTGTCCATGCCTTTGCTGGCTTTGTACCCAAAGGTATACAGCGGATTTATCCAAAAGAAAGCCTAAGAGAGTTGGGATGGGGAGGATTTGATGAAAAGGTACAGATCCTTTCGCCAAAAAGTGAACTATTTCACAAAATAGGTAAGCTCTATATTGAAGAATGGGAAAAAGAATTTGGTGAGGGCAAATATTATCTAGCAGACAGCTTCAATGAAATGGATGTTCCTTTATCCGATGATCCAGAAGAAGCAAAAGAGGAACTGGCAAGTTATGGTGAGGCTGTATTCGCCCCCATTGCGGATGCCAATCCGGATGCCGTTTGGGTAATGCAGGGCTGGACTTTCCCCTATCATAGGGATAAGGAGGGAAAACTGTTTTGGACCCCGGAGAGACTTCAGGCCATGATGTCCAAAATCCCCGATGACAGGCTCCTGATTTTGGATATGGCCAACGAATACAATGCTTTGTTTTGGAAAATCCCCTACTCTTGGAAAATGTATAAAGGTTTTTTTGGCAAGCAGTGGATCTACAGTTTTATTCCAAATATGGGGGGAAAAGTCCCTTTAAACGGCGTATTGGATTTTTATGCCAAAGCCCCCCAAGAAGTAATTGATTATAAAGACAAAGGTAATTTGGTAGGCTTTGGATTTGCTCCAGAAGGAATTGAGAATAATGAAATCATCTATGAATTACTTGCCGATTGGGCCTGGAGAAATAAATCCATCCCGCTTGAAAAATGGATTGCTGCTTATTGTAAATCTAGATATGGTGGCTATCCACAAGAATTGAAAAAGGCTTATGAATTGCTACAGGAATCTGCTTTGGGAACATTTACAGACCATCCCAGATTCAGGTATCAGTTTAGGCCTACCGAGGAAGTAAAAGGAACTGTTCATCAGTCAGAAAATTTTGAACTAGCTGTTAAGGCTTTTCTAAGTGCATCGGGTGAACTTGGTGAGAGTTCCTTATACCTATATGATGCCATAGAACTAGGAGCCCAATTGATTGGACTCAAAATAGATTTGATGCTGGAAAAGGCAAAGGCAATGGAAGATGGCCCGGAAAAATGGGATTTGTATCAAAAAGCCATCGATACCATGAAGGAGGTAGATCGACTACTTGCCTCTCACCCAAATCATCAATTGAAAAACTGGGTTCAACTTGCATGGAATTTTGGAGACAATCCGGAAGAGAAACTATACTATGAAAGTAATGCCAAGCGACTAATCACTACTTGGGGTGCAGGAGTGAATGAATATTCCGCCAGGACCTGGAGCGGATTAGTGGCTGATTATTATGCTGAAAGATGGGAAAATTGGTTGGATGCCAAGAAATCAGGATATGAATTCGATATCAAGGCTTGGGAAGAAAATTGGATTACCTCAAAGTGGGAAAACAATACGGTCCCATTTGATCATCCTTTGGATAATTTGAAACAGGTCATTCAAGAGGTCGAAAGTATCAATTAAGACAAATCAATAACTAAAAGGAGACAGTGCTTGCTGTCTCTTTTTTTATAGAATCTTATTCTCCATATTATTGTTAAAAATTCGTCTTAGATTAGCAAACTTTTCCAGATCATCCAAAAAAGAGTTTGGCCCTAATACTGTCAGTACTTACAAAGTGAATCACAAATCAATAATTTAGAACCTATTCTCTGTTTTTGAACAACTAAAGGAGGAGATTGCAGCACTGAAAAAAGTCGAACAGCATGATGGCGCCCTTGCTTGACCGTATAGACAAGATAAATCAGCGTTTGTACGATTTATCGAAAACCCAACTGGAGGAAAGCAGACGACAAGTGTTCATCAGCAACAAAGCAAAGGATACCATAGAATTTACACAGGGGGAAATAATATTACTGATACTAATGTCCATTCTTATTCAGGTCATCATTTTCTACAAGCCAAAAGAGTGGAAAGAAAATTAAAAATATTGAAGGTGGAATAGACTTGGGCAATTACTGACCAAGGACTATTATCTTGACCCATGGTCAATAAAGCGGCATTGGCATCATACCGAACCATTGCTTTTAGATAGAGGGGAGCTTATTTCCCCTCCTATTCTTCAAGCCGAATTATGCAATAGGATTCGTTATTGCCTCTCCCGACTACTGTCGGGAAGGACTGAAAATGCAAGAAATTCAGGCTGTTTGGAGACTGAAGCATCCACCCTGCCTGGGCAGACAGGCGCGGCGGATGGTTACCTTTTCTAGCTGCCAGGCAGAGTCGAAAACAGCAGCGAAGCAACTGATTTTAAAGCTTTTTCAGTCCGTAACAGATAGGTCAATGCGGATTTCGGGTTAAATGTTAGTTTAACGAGTTCTCCGCTGACTTAAACTTGTATGTCCTTACCTTTTTAGTTTTTGAGCTGTTTGGTACCGTCAAGATTTTTAATGAAACTTAGTAAATAGATTAGGCAAGGATACTCCTTGTTCAGTTGTTAGGCAAGAAAGTCTCATTTTTTTCAAAAACCATCCTAAAGTGATCCATAATTTCTTTTTCAAAACACCGTTTATTAGGACTGGTAGAGAATATGGTAAATCGCTCTTTTAGTTGTCCTTTAAACAGAAACTTGAAGAAGAGGGATAAGTAAATCGCATACTTATTCATGCTAAAAGACCTGAATCTTATCCTCCATTGCCTGATCGTTTCTATATAATCCAGTCTTCCGCTATTTTTGGAAATAAGCCTAAAGTAGGGAGCGGCACTTCTAGTAATCATTTTTGCTCCAAAAGGCAACCAAGAACCCGGAAACTCTTTAATCATTAACGCCAATAAATAGCCTGGGGAGTCCTTTTCAGCAGTGATATTAATATCTTTATAATCAATCATGTTTTTCCCGAATACCATGGACTGTACATAAACCCTACCGCCAGGCACTAATAAGTCATAAACAGTTTTAAAAAATTCACGGTAAATTTTTTCCTGATTTCCTGATTTCCATTCTTCTAGGGAACAAAAATGTTCCAGTGCCCCAATACAGACGATACTATCAAACTGACCTATTTCATCAACCGTAACTTTTCTGCAGTCTTTAACCAACACGTTTAATCCGTTCTTTTCACAGGCAAAGGCCTGACCTCTGGATAAAGTAAGCCCAAGACAACTTGCTCCAATTTCTTGTTTAATAAAGTTCATGAAACCACCCCAGCCACACCCCATATCCAACACCTTGCTATCTATGGTGATATGAAGTCTTTGGGCAATATATCTATGCTTTTCATGTTGGGCCTGTTCTAAGGACCTTGAAAAATCCCCATCATATTTTGCCCCGCTGAAATCTGCCATTTCCCCAATGCTCAACCGGAAAATTCGATCGATTGTTGTATATGTATGATCTAAATCCTTCTTATTGGCCATGGTTAAATCTTTTAATAAAATTAGAACAGATTAGAATCCCATTAAAAGCACCGTTTTATTACTCTCCCCTTAACATTAAAAACAAGCGATGCTAAAGGGCTAATTATACGTGAACCTTTAAGGTACCATTGATGCTCAGTGGAGTGTTTATTCTGAAGGCTAGAAACTACTGAATTTTTTCTCAACTCCCTTTTCATAAAATCTCCTATAAAATTTATTTTTAACAACATGGATTTTCC